>DATMXV010000134.1:0-4010 GCA_035561335.1 Desulfitobacteriaceae bacterium | reverse complement strand
ATTAAAAGTAATTACATACATAACAGTTAAACCCATAGTTATAGCAGTAACCACAGAAGATGTCACAGCAATTGCCGGACAAAGGCTTAAGGCCAGTACTAAAATCGGGTTTTCCAATACTAGTCCCTTGGAAAATATTTTCCATAATTCCATATTAATGACCTCCTTTGGCAAAGGCAGCTACTTCTTCTACCGCTTCATATACTGCTTTGGTAACTGCTCTTGATGTTATTGTCGAACCACTGATAGCCTGAATTTTTCCTTTTTCATTAGTCTTTGTAATAGCTTCATTTGGGTCTAGTTCGTCAGCACCCCTGCCTACAAACTGACTGGCAAACGGTTCTTCTTTGGCTTTATCCCCCAGACCAGGTGTTTCTTTACTTTCTATTATAGTATACTTCATAATCTTGAGATCAGGACTAATCGCAACAAGCAACTCGATAGCTCCTGCATAACCTCTGCTTTCTGCAGGAACAATATAAGCAATTTTTTGACCATTTTTCATAGCTGCATACCATTCATGTTTTCCTTCTATTTCTTTATATTCATCTGCGTCTGTTACCATGCTTTTCAGTGAGTTATTCTTAATTTCGACTTGTTTCGCTGCCGCTATATCTGCAGTTGCAGTATATAAGGAGCCAATAATAACTCCGGATAAAATACATGCTCCGACAAGATTTAGAGCAATCTTTAATATACTGTCATTTTTGCTTGAATGTTCCATTGATTTATCTCACTTCCTTCCGTATTGCACAGGTTTTACGAAACGATCAATTAATGGTGTTACGCAGTTCATTAAGAGTATTGCATAACAAACACCCTCAGGATATCCTCCCAAAAGCCTGATCAGGACAGTTATGGCACCACAACCAATTGCAAAAATAATCTGTCCTTTTCTGGTAATAGGAACTGTAACATAATCTGTAATCATAAAAAATGCACCGATAATAAGACCGCCGGCCATCATATGAAAAAGAGCATCCCCGGTGAATAACCCATCGGGTCCAAATATCCAGGTAAGGATTCCTACAGTACCAATCATACAAACAGGCATGACCCAGTCAATATAACGTTTGAAGATTAAGAATAATCCTCCCAAGACCAGTAAGACAACAGAAGTTTCACCAAGACATCCGTTCCTGAGACCTAAAAATAAAGCTTTATACATTTCGGACTGAGTTCCGAACATATTAATTAAGGCATCATACCCGTGCAGTTTTAAAACATTCAAAGGAGTTGCACTGCTAACAACATCCGGGAACCTGCTATTAGTCCAGGTTGTCATAGCTACAGGCCAAGAAACCATTAAGGCTGCCCTGCCAATATGAGCGGGGTTAAAAATGTTTTGTCCTAACCCTCCCATTGCCTGTTTTGCCACAACAATAGCGATGAAGGAACCTATGATAGGAACATAAAATGGAACAGCAGCCGGTAGGCACATTGCTAAAAGCAAACCGGTTAAAGCTGCACTGCCATCACTTACAGTAATTTGTTTCTTGCGGATTTTTTGGACAAGTGCTTCAAAAATAACAGCAGATAATACACTGAGAACGATAGTAGTTAAAGCAGACATTCCGAACCAATATACCGCAAAGATTACGGCCGGCATCAAGGTAGCAACAACAGTCCACATAATCTTTTTGGTAGAGACATCGGAAAGCATATGCGGCGAAGATGACACATAAATTTCCTGAGTTACTACGTTATTAGTAATTGTTTCAGTACTCATCTATTTCTATTTCCCTCCCTTTTCGGCAGACAGCTTCTTGGCATACCGAATATAATGAACTATCTTTCTTTTTGCCGGACATACAAAACTGCAACAGCCGCATTCCATACAATCAAGCAGATTAAATTCATCTTTAGCTTCATCAATAAATCCTTTTTCAGCCAGAATGCTTAACATACTGGGATTGAGACCCATTGGACAGGCACTGACACAGCGGCCGCAGCGGATACATGCTGATTCAGGTTCGAAATTGATTTCTTCTTTACCAAAAGCAAGAATGCCATTAGCTCCTTTGATAATCGGAACTTCAGTTGTAAATTGGGCCATTCCCATAAAAGGACCACCCATGATTAATTTTTCAGGCGTAAATTTTAAACCGCCGCATTGGCTGATAGCATCCGCAAAAGTTGTCCCGATGCGGAGCAGGAGGTTTTTGGGTTCTTTGATGGCGCTGCCTGTTACAGTAACGACTCTTTCAATGAGAGGGATACCATTTCTGACTGCATCACATATAGCTATGGCAGTTGCTACATTTTGAACAACCACACCGACATTCATAGGAAGTTTTCCCGACGGAACTTCACGGTTAAGCAAAGTTTTGATGATCATTTTTTCGCCGCCCTGAGGGTACCTGGTGGCTATAGGGACAACATTAACTTTTTTATCACCAAAAGCTGCTTTCATTGCTTTAACGGCATCCATTTTATTGTCTTCAATGCCGACATAAACGTTATCTACACCAAGAAGTTTCTTTAGAATTAAAATTCCGGTGGCAACACGTTCACTATATTCAAGCATTACTCTGTGGTCAGCCGTTAAGAATGGTTCACATTCGGCTGCATTAATAATCAGGGTATCAATCTTGAGATCCTTTGGCGGAACAAGTTTGACATGAGTTGGAAAAGTTGCTCCACCCATACCAACTATCCCGGCATTTTTTACTATTTCAATAATCTCACTATTTTCCAGAGTTTCCCAGTTACGTTCAACCAAAATTCCATCTGCCCACTGATCTAAACCATCATTCTCAATAACTATTGACAGGCACTGTCCGAATACCGGATGTGGTTTATCAGCAACCTCAATCACGGTGCCGGAAATAGTAGCATGAATATTACTTGAGACAAAGGCATCACTGGAAGCGATGAGTTGACCTTTTTTTACGCTATCCCCTTTTTTCACAAGCGGCACACAAGGAGCCCCAATGTGTTGTCGGACTGGGATAATCACTTTACCTGGTAATTCATTTGTTTCAATTGCCTTACTTTCAGTAGGCGTTTTATGAGTATCCGGATGAATACCCCATTTAATTTTGTTCGACATCAGAACATCTCCTCGAAAAGTCATTTAATTACTTTTGCTATTTTGGGCATATCATCAGCTAAAGCCAAGTCGAGTCGTTTGATAACCAAAATTGCAGGAAAACCCAAGACAAATCCGCCTATGGTCATGGTAATTACAGAACATAAACAAAAAAAGCGGCCTTAAGCATATTTCTTTCCTTAATTTCGAGCAATACATGTTGACCCGGTTGAGTACCAAATGTATCTACAGCATCAAGGATCAAAGCATTATCGCCCGACATGCACCACAATTGCGGCATTGACTGTATTTGCTAATTTTAACTTTAGCTATATCAGCATCAACTTAATTACTGCACCTTCGATTTTTTTCTTTCATAAGAATTAACTCCCCGGCTTTGCCTAACTTCCCTGGTTATCTCAATTTACCTTGAAATGCTGATATTAGTTCAAGTCTTATTATATTTAGATTTGTAAAGTTATACCATGATTTATAACAATTTCCGAAACCCAAACAGGCAATTACGTCATTGGATAAACAATTCCAGTAACTAAGAGACTGCATGACTTAGCTGAATGAAATTTTTTGTATACCGTTTCCCGATTATTTTTTTACCTATTCTGTTAAGTTAGTCAAAAGTGATTAAAGTCGTTAAACATATCGTTGTTTTTAAATCCCGGTCTATAATGATATGCTAACACTTCTTACACTTATGAAGGCAAAAAATATAGACTTTCCAAGTTATATGCTTAAATAAGCAACAAACATGGTGACAAGTCATACTTTAGCCTTTATTGTATGGATTATTTAGTATAAGTGATTGTTTAAAACTCATATAATCATACTGTTATGAGTGTTTGAGTACCTACCTGATGAAGACAGAAATTTTTATTGAATTGAATAAGAATAATTATATACTCCTTTCTCCTAAGTAAACCCAAGGTTTTCTATAATCGATTATAAATACTCTTACCTTATC
>DATMXV010000133.1:0-35899 GCA_035561335.1 Desulfitobacteriaceae bacterium | reverse complement strand
AAATTGTAGCATAACCCTTTATAAAGTCAATTGCCTGAAAATAACAGCAAAATAATTTCGGTCATAATGCTAAATTTATTCCCGTTGCCAGAACCAGCACCTTATTATATAATATGGCAATATAATGCAGCAGCTAATATGGCAATATAATGCAGCACTTTTCAGGAGGAATAACAGATGGACGATTCAGTCTATAAGGAGCTTAAAAAAGGCGGATTTATGAGACAAGTCCAGCATGAAAAATTCTCTTTGCGGCTCAGAGTCGTGGGCGGGCAATTGAAAGCCTGCCAGCTGCAAAGGATCAGTGAAATTGCCGAAAAGTATGGGCTTGGTTATGTTCATATGACCTCGAGACAGGGAGTGGAAATTCCATTTATCGATTTTGCGGATATCAGCGCTGTCAAGGAAGAGCTTGCAGAGGTAGGCCTGGAACCGGGGGCCTGCGGGCCCCGGGTCAGAACGGTTACCGCCTGTCAGGGAATTGGAATCTGCCTGAGCGGTTTGATTGAGACGAGCGGGCTGGCCAAAGAACTTGATGCCAAATACTTTGCCAGGGAATTGCCTCATAAATTTAAAATTGGCATCACCGGTTGCCGGAACAATTGCCTGAAGGCTGAAGAGAATGATCTCGGCATCAAAGGAGGGCTAAAGCCGGAATGGGAAAAGACAGCCTGCACTTATTGCGGTGTTTGCCAAGCTGTTTGCCCGGTGAAGGTGATTGCTGTCAATCAAGACGCCAAGACCTTGAGTTTTGCTGAAAGCAAGTGTATCTATTGCGGCAAGTGTGTGAAGTCGTGTCCGATGGATGCCTGGCTGGGAACAAACGGATATCTTGTTTATTTCGGCGGCTTATTCGGCAACAGTATCGCCGTAGGGGAGAGCCTTCTGCCATTTATTACGGATAAAGAGACCCTGTTCCGGGTAACGGATGCGGCGCTGGAATTTTTTAAAGAAAATGCCAGGGAAGGCGAGCGTTTTCGCTTTTGCTTGAACAGAGTCGGCATAGATAAACTGGAAACAAAATTAAAGGAGGTCATTAAATGAGTCCCCCAAAAGCAGATGCCTTTGTTGATATTACAGATGTTGTCTGTCCGGTAACCTTTGTGAAAGCAAAGGTTGCTCTTGAGGAAATAGAAGACGGCCAGATCCTCGAAATAAAGCTCAAGGACGGGGAAGCGATTCAGAATGTTCCACGAAGCCTTAAAAATGAAAAACACAAGGTTTCCGGTGTAAACGATAACCAAGACGGAACCTATACAATTTTTGTGACAAAGGGTGGGCTGCTTGAAATTTAATACAGCTTTACTTCATGGTAATTTCAGCGGAGACAAGACAACCGGGGCAACGCTTACCCCGCTCTATCAGGCCAGCGCCTTTGCCCATCAATCAGCGGAGGAACTGGAGGATATCTTCAATAATCATGCTCCGGGCTTTGCTTATACAAGAATCAATAATCCTACTGTGGAGGCATTCGAAAAAAGGCTAACTTTCCTTGAAGGCGGAATCGGCACGATTGCCTGTGCCTCGGGGATGGCTGCCATTGCCAATGCTCTTTTGAATATCTTGAAAAGCGGGGATGAGATCGTTTCCAGTCCAAGTATTTTCGGGGGCACCATCGGGCTGTTTAAGGATTTCGAAAGCTTTGGGATAAAGACCGGTTATGCCGCTGAAACCTCGCCGGAAAGCTTCAGGGAGAAAATAACCCCGGACACCAAAGTATTTTTTGTGGAAACTATCGGAAACCCCAAGCTGGATGTTGCCGATCTCCGGGCAATCGCCGCTCTGGCCCACGCCTATAACATCCCTTTTATCGTTGACAACACCGCGGCCACCCCTTTTTTAGTAAAACCCCTTTCTCTGGGGGCGGATATCGTCATTCATTCCTCTTCAAAATATATCAACGGGAGCGGTAATTCCATCAGCGGCGCGATTGTTGACGGCGGAACATTCCGCTGGGAAGAAGACCGTTATCCTGATTTGGCCCGGGCCCAAAAAAGGTATGGTAAGTTTGCATACATTTCTAAGTTAAGAAGCGGCTTGTTCCGCAATTTGGGTTCCTGTCTTGCTCCCATGAACGCTTTCTTAAACAGTATCGGTCTGGAAACCCTGGGAATCAGAATGGAGCGGATCTGCAGCAATGCCTTAACTCTCGCTGAATTTCTGGCCGGCAATCCTAAAATTTCAACGGTGAATTATCCGGGACTGAAGGGCGGCAAGTGGCACGAGCTTGCCAAAAAACAGTTCGGCGGTTATTACGGCGCTATTTTAACCATCCGGGCGGGCACAAAGGAAAATGCTTTTAAAATAATCAATCATTTAAAATATGCTGTCAATGCGGCAAATATCGGTGATTCCAGGACATTGGTCATCCATCCGGCTTCAACGATTTATGCCTCCAGCACTGCCGCGGAAAAAGAGGACGCGGGGGTCTATGATGACTTAATCCGGATCAGTGTTGGTCTGGAGGATGCAGAAGATATCATCCGTGATTTTTCCGCTGCTCTTGACAAAATATAATCTTAATGGAAACGAAAGGAATTGCAATGGAGCAGATTAGTGTTCTTATTATCGAAGAATTCGAATATATTGCTGATTTAAATGTCCTTGAGCTGAAAAGGGGAGGGCTTGAGGTATACAGCCAATTTGTCGGAAGCGAGGAGGAAATGAATCAGGCCCTTAGCCAAAAAAATTGGGACATCATTCTTTCCGATAACGCAACGCCCCGCTTTAATGCAATTCAGGCTCTTTTTGCCCGGAATAAAATAGCTCCGAAAACGCCGTTTATCATCGTCTCGGAGGATGTTTCCCCGGAAAGCATTAAATATGCGATGAAGAACGGCTGCTGTGCGTACCTGCCCAAAGAAAATCTGCATCAATTGGCGATCCTGGTTAAAAATATTATCCGGAGAAAATAATAGAATAACGGGCACAAAATTTGAAACCAATTCCAATCGGAAATTCAGGAGATGGTAATAGCTTGAAATTTACAAACGAACAGCTTGAAAGATATTCAAGGCATATTATTCTTAAGGATATAAGTGTTTCGGGGCAGGAGAAAATATTGAACGGCAAGGTTTTGATCATCGGTGTTGGAGGACTGGGCGCACCTGCCGCCATGTATCTTGGCGCTGCCGGAGTGGGTTTGATCGGTCTTGTTGACGCCGATGCGGTTGACCTTTCCAATCTCCAGCGCCAGATTATCCATGCCAGCGGGGACGTTGGCAAGCCAAAGGTGATCTCAGGAAAAGAAAGTATCCGGGCAATGAATCCGGATGTGAATGTCATTACATATCAGGAACGGGCCGATTCCGGAAATATTATCGATATTATCAGGGATCAGGAATATGATTTCATTATTGACGGAACAGATAATTTCCCTGTGAAATTTTTGATCAACGATGCCTGTGTGATGCTTAGGAAACCATTTTCCCATGCCGGGATTATTCGCTTCCAGGGTCAGACCATGACCTATTTACCGGATCAGGGCCCCTGCTACCGCTGCATCTTTAAAAATCCGCCTCCTCCGGCTGCGGTTCCTACCTGTCAGCAGGCGGGGGTGCTCGGTGTAATGGGGGGCGTGATCGGTTCCCTTCAGGCTACAGAGGCCTTAAAGTATCTCACCGGCACGGGAGAGCTTTTAAATGGAAAGCTGCTTACGTATGATGCCAAAACGATGGAGTTCAGAAAAATTAAAATAACCCGTGCCAAGAACTGCGCCATCTGTGGAGATCCGCCTGTGATCACAGAGTTAATTGACTACGAGTTGGATGTTTGTGGCTTATGAATACCGGCGTGAGAAAGGAGAACATTTATGAAAATAAATGTAAACGGCAAACCGGTCGAAATTGATGAGGAATTAACCGTCAAGGACCTTTTGGATCGGGGCTATACTGAAATGCAGGAATATGTGACCGTTCAGGTCAATGAGGATATTATCCCCAAAGAAAATTATGCGAATGTAAGCATAAAAGACGGAGACGTAATTGAATTTCTCTACTATATGGGCGGCGGCAGGAAGTAAACTTCAAACAGGTGAAAAGGAGAAGTTATTATGTCGAATATCAGCGGGAGCATTGCTGATCTGATCGGTAAAACGCCGCTGCTGGAGCTTGCCAATTATGAAAAAAAACATGGGCTGGAAGCTGTAATCATTGCCAAATTGGAATGCTTCAATCCGGCAAGAAGCGTCAAGGACAGGATTTCCAAGTCAATGATTGATGACGCTGAGGCCAGGGGGATCTTAAAAAAAGGGTTTGTAATTATCGAGCCTACTTCCGGGAATACGGGTATAGGACTGGCCTGCGTTGCCTCGGCGAAGGGATACCGGGTCGTCCTGACTATGCCCGAAACCATGAGCGTGGAAAGAAGAAGTCTTCTGAAGGCCTACGGTGCGGAACTGGTCCTGACGGAAGGGGGCAGAGGGATGAAAGGAGCCATCGCGAAAGCGGAAGAACTGGCAAAGGAAATCCCCAATTCAATCATTTTGGGTCAGTTTGTCAACCCTGCTAATCCTGCCGTCCATAGGAGCGAAACGGGTCCGGAAATTTGGGCGGATACAGACGGGCAGGTTGATATTTTTGTTGCGGGAGTCGGGACAGGAGGCACCATTTCCGGCGCCGGTGAATATCTGAAATCCCAAAATCCCGGTATTCAGATCGTCGCTGTTGAGCCTGAAGATTGTCCGGTTCTTTCAAAAGGCACGCCCGGTCCTCATAAAATCCAGGGAATCGGAGCAGGTTTCATTCCTGAGACATTAAATACCGCTATTTATGATGAAATTATCACTGTGGGCAATGAAGAGGCTGTTGCTGCGGCCAGGGAGATGGCGAAAACGGAAGGCCTGCTGATCGGCATTTCCTCCGGCGCTGCCCTTGTGGCTGCGGCCAAGTTGGCCCGGCGTCCGGAAAATACCGGGAAAAACATCGTGGTTTTTTTCCCCGACACCGGGGAGAGATATCTATCCACAGCCCTTTTTGCCGATTATTGATCTCAGGCCTGTCCCATACAGGCTATTAGGTGAAAGGATTAAAAATATCCTCCTGGATGATGTGATTCACATCGTTCAGGGGGATTTCTTTATATCCGGAACAGTGTAAAAGCACCAAAAGATTTTCCGCATAGACCAAAAGATATTCCATTGTCTGAAAATTGCTTTTTGAATATAATCAGGGAAAATAAGCCGGTGCTTTATATTTTAACCTTTGTTCTGCCTGCCAAGGGTTGCGGTCTTGCCCTGAGGTCAGGAAATTGTGGCGTAAATCAAGAAAATCTTTAGGGATTGAGTGGAATAAATTTGTTATTGCGGCAATCTCAATTGACGAACAGGAAGTGTAAAAATATAATAAATTTAAAGTAATATCATACTAAAACGATATGTATTATATGATTTACTCTTTGCCGGAATAGAAAGAAGGGACCGGAGATGACGTATAAAAATATTAATCTGTTTATCGGGGTTGATTTTGGCGGGACATCGCTCAAATCTATTCTCTACAATCGAAATGGAGATGCTTTGGCAACCGGATATGCAGTTGTGCCGCGCATTTCGGTTCATCCCGGCTGGCAGGATCTGGATATGATTGCGGTCTGGGAAGCTGCCAAGCAGACCTTAAGGGATATCGTCGCGCAAAGCGGCGATTTGGCAAACAACATCCGGGCAATAGGCCTTACGGGAGCCGGGTTTGGCGCTTGGTTAATCGATGAAGAAGGTCATCCCGTAAGACCCGGGATTCCCTGGACGGATAACCGGGCGGAAGACATCTTGGCGGAATGGCAGGCAAAGGGAATCGCCGACCGGTATTTTGCAATAACTGGTTCAGGCTTAATAAAAACGACAACGGCTGTTTTGGTAAAGTGGCTGTCAATCCATGAACCGGAGTCCCTGAAAAAAGCAAGATATGCTTTAATGGCCCAGGAATGGATTCATTATAAATTAAGCAATGACGTCAGGACGGATGCCACCGGGGCGAGCATAAACGTCGGTGATATCCGCACCAATGAATACAGTGAAGAACTTTTAGATCTGATGGGAATCAGCGAATACAAGTATTTATTTCCCCCGATACGTTCATCCTTTGAAGCAACCGGTCTCATTGTGCCGAAAGTGGCAAAGGAAATAGGGTTGCCGTTAACTGTTAAGATAAATAACGCGCCGACTGATATAACAAGCTGCTCCGTAGGCGTTGGCAATATCAAGGACGGCGATGTGTCCACAAATATGGGAACCGCTTTGGGCAATCTGTTTGTGACTGAAGAGCTGCACCTGGAACGTTTTGTAAATGCGCAAAATTGCGCCGTAGGGACACCACAGGTAACCTATGTGCATTCCGTTATTCCGAATTTTGCCGCGCCGAATCAGGAATGGTTCATCAATAACTTCTGCGGGGAGGACAGAATAAATTCCGCAGAAGAGAACCTTGATGTTTTCTCCTACCTCGCGAAAAAGGTGGCGGAAATCCCGGTAGGCTCAGATGGTCTGTTATATAATCCCTTAATTTGCGCCTTCGGCCAGTCTCTTCCTTTCATGCATAGGACGGACAGCTCGTACTTTATCGGAATTAACCAGCTGCATACCCGCTTCCATTTACTGAGGGCGGTTTATGAAGGCGTGGCCTTAGCAGCCAGGCGTACTTATGAAAATTCAGGACTCAGGCCCAAGGTGGCGACTTTATCGGGGGGCGGAGCGCGCAGCGACCTCTGGTGCCAGATCTTTTCCGATGTTTTGGGAATACCGACAAGAGTACCGTCTGATGAAGAGTGGGGGGCGAAAGGCGCGGCCATAAGCGCCGCCTATGCTGCGGGATATTTTGCAGAGTATTCTCAGGCGGTATCCGGAATGGTTCACTATACGCGGCATTTTGAACCAAATGAGCTGAACCATCAAAAATACAATAAAATTTATGAACTGTTTAAAGAGGTTTATGAAAGCCTGATTCCTATTTGGGATAAACTGGATAATTTGAAAAAACATATTTCATAGCAAGATTGAGGTGATTGGATTTGGCAGGGGAAACTCCGATTAAAGCAGATAATGCCGTTATTTTGGCGGCGGGAACGGGAACAAGGCTTGTTCCGTTGTCCTTTGATAAGCCGAAAGGCCTGCTGTCTGTAAAAGGTGAGATCCTAATCGAAAGGCAGATCCGGCAATTGAAGGAGGCGGGAATCAGCGATATTATCGTGGTTGTCGGCTATCTGAAAGAGCAGTTTTCCTATCTTACGGATAAGTACGGCATTAAACTTGCGGAAAACAAGGACTACAGAAGTACGGGTTCAGCCGCTTCCCTGGCCTGGGCAAAGTTTGCTTTGAAAAATACCTTTGTGGTCTATGCGCATCATTATTTCCGGGAAAATGTATTTAAAAACGCTGTTTACAATTCGCATTATCCGGCGCAAAGGCTGGTGGGCTATGGACCGGAGAGCGCCTTTACCGCCGCGGAGAACGGGAGAATAACAGGCATAGAGCCTTGCCGCTGCGATGAGCCCGCTTTGGTCGGTCCCCTGTTTATTACCAAAGATTTTTCGGAAAAGCTGAAAAATATATTTGCTGGATATGGTGAAACACAAGCAATCCCGGACAGTGTGGAAGAGCTTCTCGCTAAGAATTTGGACTCCCTGGAACTGTATACAAAAGAGTATGACGGCCAGCCTGTTAATATCCTGAATACCATTGAAGACGTACGCGCTTTCGACCCGGACTATTATCAGCAAAACAACTCTCCGGTCATCGCAAACATTATCAGGATTTTTAACTGCAGCGAGAAAGAAATAGGAGGTTTTGAGAAGCTTCATATCGGAAATACAAACAGCAATTTTTTCTTTGAAATCAAAGGGAAACGCTATATTTACCGGCACCCGGGCGCCGGAACGGAAGTAATTATCAACCGGCGCTGCGAGGCGTATGCCGAAACTCAGGCCAAAAAACGGGGCTTTGATAAAACAGTGGTTTTCGTGCATCCCGAGGAAGGATGGAAAATCGCTCATTGCGTTGAGGGCTGTTGGAATTTATCCTGTGCCAGTGAGGAGGATATCATTCAGGCAATGGGGTTTCTGAAAAAGCTGCACGAGGCCAAGATCCCCTGCGAATGGGAGTTCAGCCCGATCAAAAATGCCCAGGCGCATATCGATTATATGACAGAGCACGGTATTCGGACTGATTTTTCCGAATTCAGCGAGCTTAAAGAGAAAATCTTAAGGCTGTATGAATACACCGAGTGGGACGGCTATGAAAAAGTTCTTTGCCATAATGATACCTGGTACATGAATTTCCTTAGAAACGGCAAGTTGTTTCAGATGATCGACTGGGAATATGCCGGCCGCAACGACCCCACGTCCGATGTGGCAACGTTTTCTTTTACCTATGAACGAATATTTGACAAAGAGCGCTATGCCTGGCTTTGTGAGACTTATGCGGGCCGGCCGTTAAAACCGGAGGAGCTGCGGCACTTTGAGGCCTACCGGGCGATTATCAGCTATTACTGGATGATCTGGGCGGTGTGGCAGGAGGCGCAAGGCGTTGACGCCGCTAAATATACGGAATTGATTGCCTTAAGAAAAGAGACAACGGAAGAATATCTGGCAATCGCCTTACCAAAATATGAAGCAGAAACCCAATTATTGCTCAATATTAAATAGATCAATAAAAAAACGGAAAGAGGTAGAGGATCAAGATGGTAATAAGTAAAAAAAGATGGTGGGCAGCAGTTTTGACGGTATTTTTGTTGGCAACAGTCTTGACAGGCTGCGGTAGTCAAAAAAAAGAAGAAGCCTCAACGGTAGAGTTAAATGCGGACGGGTTGTATGAATTCAGTTTTCCGACTGTTCCCTGGGCTGATCCGGTGTATATCGCGGAATATCAAGGATTCTTTAAAGAGCAGGGTTTAAAGGCTAATTTCTCGGGATTCCTGCCAAACATTAACGATATTGTGACAGGCGTTGCTTCCGGTAATTTCCCCTTTGCCTGCCAGCACGCTTCAACGCTGGCAATCGGAATTTCCAACGGCTATCCCATCAAAGCAATTGCGGCAGGATGGGCAACTTCAAAAGAAAAACCAATGATGAGCTATGTAGCGCTGGAAAATTCCGACATCCAGTCCATCGCGGACCTGAAAGGCCATAAGGTTGGGATCCCCTCAATTACGGAAACCTACTGGCTGGAAACGAAAGATAAGTTCCAATTAACCTCAGACGAACTGGACGAGGTTGTTCTTTCCTACGAAAAAATGGGCGCAGCGCTGAAAGCCGGCCAGGTAGACGCAATTTATATTATCAACCCCTTTACGGAGGCTCTGATGTCAGAACCGGGTTACCGGATTTTCGGAACGCTGGTCGACGTTGTCGGGGAAGAAAAAGGCTGGCCGCAGCAGTGCGTCAATCTGGATTTTGCGAAAAAACATCCTGATATCGTAAAAAAATACGTAACTGCTCTGGCCAATGCCAATGACTGGGCAATCGCGCATCCCGACGAGGCCGGCGCTGTTATCGCGAAAGCCTTGGGGGTTGACGCCTCCCTGGGCCGGATCTACAATCCGGTTTTCCCGCCCCACGCCTTGATTGACAAAGGGAATGCCGAACTCTGGCTGCGCCTGGCAGATAAATTCCACTTGCTGGCAAGACCGGTAACGCTCGAAGAACTGTATACAAATGAATATAATCCTTACTATCAAGGAGAATAGTTTATTTTACATCGGCATGGGAACCCCGTGCCGATGTAAAAGCTCATTTTGCGTTTATGGGTCACTATAGATTAAAAACAAGGGGGGAAAACAGGATGACCTCCAGAGAACGTGTGCTTAAGGCGATTAGCTTTAAAAAAATAGATTATATTCCCGTGTTTACCAACCATCGGGGCATGGGGCCAAGACTAATCGGGCGGGCTTTTAATCGCGATCTGTTTCTGGATGGAGACGCTTTGGCCAAAGCGGAGCTGGCCGCTTGGGAAGAGATCCAGCCTGATGCCTTCTGCATCGGAGGCTCTACCGCGATGCAGACAGCGCTGGGGTGTATTTTGCAGTGGCCGGGCGACGACCATCCCCAATTTGGCGAGGCCACAATTAAAACCAGAGAAGACTTGGAAAAACTGGAAATTCCCGCCCCGGGGGATCATCCGTATATGGCCGCGCTACTCGAGGAAATCAGGCTGCTGAGAAAATGGGTTGGCGAGAGCACGATTTACAGTATTGCCTGGCATGGTATTTTTAATAATGCTTCCCGGATGCTGGGCATTGAGAAGTTAATGGCCATTATGAGTAAAGACCATGAATTTCTTGAGGCGCTTTGCACGAAGATCGTCGACGCCCAGTTAGTATATGCCAAGGCGATGAAGGAAGCGGGCGCCGATATCATGGAAATCGGGGATGCGATGTGCGGCCCTTCGATTATTTCGCCCAAGATGTTCCGAGAGCTGGCCGTACCTCATATCAGGCGGCAAATGCAAGGTTTTAAGGATTTAGGCTTAATTGCTCAATTCCATGCCTGCGGCGGGGAATATCCGATTATTGATCAGATGCAGGATACGGAGGCGGATATTTTATGGTTCAGCGAGCTTGTGGACATTGACGTCGCCCAAAAAATATTTTACCGGCGCTTTGCCGTAGCCGGAGGGGTTGATCCGGCCAATACTTTGTATTTGGGAACGCCGGATTCAATCGATCAAGAGATCAAAGAACTTATCAGCAAGCTGAAACACCGAAGCGGCATTATTATCCAGCCCGGATGCGGTTTGGGTACCAATATCCCTATGGAGAATTTAAAGGCAATGGCGCAGGCCGTGCGTAAATACAGTGATTTGGCCGGGCAAAGGAAGATATGAGGGAGTGGGAAGCCATTGATTAAATTAATTGCCACCGATATCGACGATACCTTGCTCCCTTGCGCTTTTCCCCGAATTTCAGAGCAAGTTGCCGCAATGATCAAAGAGGTGAGAAAACGGGATATCTTGTTTGTAGTGGCCTCCGGGAGGCAATATCAAGGGCTGGCCAAAACTTTTGCCCCTGTCAAAGAAGACTTGATCTATATTGCGGAAAACGGCGCGCAAATCCAAGCCCCCGGCCGGCAGGTCCAATACGAAATCATGCCCCGCGAAGATTTCCGGGGAATTGTTCATGATTATAGAAAATTCAGCAGTCAGGGCGAATTTCTCATAGTCGCCAAAGACTGCGCCTATCTGGAAAACCCCAGTTCGCTTTTTGAAGATTTGGTGAAGAATGGCATGAATTATGAATACCGGGTGGTAGATGATGTTTTGGCAAAAGACCTGGATGTTTTAAAAATATCATTTTATGCTCCGGACGGAGTCCGGGATCTGGCATGTGAAACCTTAATTCCAAAATGGAAGGGCCGCGTCAATATGATGATGGGCGGGGCAAAATGGCTGCCGGCAGTTGCTAAAAATGCCGATAAGGGAATCGCCCTGAAAAAATTGCTCCAGGAATACGCGATCGCCCCCGAAGAAGCAATGGTTTTCGGGGACGGAGGAAATGACATCGGCATGTTCCAGGCCGCCGCGGAAAGCTATGCCGTTGAGGACGCGGCGCACGAGCTGAAAGCAATTGCCAAATATATTTGTCCGCCGGCGGCAAAAAACGGGGTTTACCAAACTATTGTGGAAAAGGTACTGAAACAGGTATCTGCAGATTGCGAGGGATGATCATCGTGGAAAATATCAGCCGGAATTTATCGCAAGGCTTAGCGGTTGACCCGGAAAAAATCAAGAAAAAACAAGAGTGGTCAACGAAGAAAACGAAATTTATCTGGAAACTGCAGAGGTTGATCCGGAATTTAATCCCTATCATTATCTTTTTGATTTTTTGGGAGCTTGCGCCCAAAATCGGCTTGGTCAGCCCGGTATTTATTCCTCCGTTTTCCCTGGCTGTTTTATCGATCGTGAAAATGGTGAAAACAGGGGCGATTATCGGTCATGTGACCATAAGCCTTTACCGGGCGTTCGCCGGTCTTTTTCTGTCTTTGATAGTTGCCATTCCTTTGGGGGTTGCCATCGGCATCAATAAAAAAGCGCAGGATTTTTTAAACCCCATCCTCAGCTTGTTCGGGCAGGTTTCGCCGATGGCCCTGTTTCCGGTGTTTATCATTGTTCTGGGCGTTGGCGAAGAGTCGAAGATCGGGATCATTTTCTGGAGCTGTGTCTGGCCAATCCTGCTGAATACCATTTCCGGCGTATCTCACGCGGATTATGCCTTAATAAAAGCTGCCCGGGTGATGGGCGCCTCCCCGCTTAAAGTATTACTCAAGGTCATTATGCCGGCGGCCTTGCCGGAGATTTTCCCGGGGTTAAAAATCAGCACGGCAATGGCGATTGTAATGCTCTGCGCCGCCGAGATGCTGGGCGCTAAAAAAGGCTTGGGTTTCCTGATTTCTTTTTCGCAGCAGATCTTTCAGATCGCGGATATGTACGCGGCCATCATCTTAATTGCTATTTTGGGTTTATTGTTGAATTATGCCGTGACTGCCTGGGAAAATAAGGTTTTAGCCTGGAAAAAAATAAATAAGGAATAAAGGGCGAGGTGTTAAACGATGGCGACATCAAAAGAAGAACTTTTTCAGCAATTGTCCGACGCTGTGGTCGATATGGAAGAGCAGGCAGCGGTTGACACTTCCAAAAAAGTGATAGAATCCGGTTACAACGCTTTTGAAGCAATTGATCAAGGGCTGGCGGACGGCATGAAAAGAGCTGGAGATTTATTTGAAGAAGAAGAATATTTTGTGCCCGAACTTTTAATGTGCGCAGAAGCCATGAATGCCGGCATCGAGGTCTTGTCCCCATATATTGAAAAGGACACGCAGACCGAAGCAAAAAGGATCGTACTCGGCGTTGTTCAGGGAGACACGCATGATATCGGCAAAAATTTAGTCAAACTGATGCTGGAAACAGGCGGCTTTGAAATCTTTGATTTAGGCCGGGATATTCCGCCGAAAGCGTTTGTGGCAAAAGCCAGGGAAATTAAGGCGGATATCATTGCAATTTCAACCTTAATGACAACAACCATGGGCGGTATGGCCGAAGTAATAGAGCTTTTAAAGGAAGAAAATATCCGCGACCAATTTAAAGTTGCCATCGGCGGCGGGCCTGTTTCCCAAAAATTCGCCGATAAAATCGGGGCGGACGGCTATTCTGTCAACGCCTCCGAAGCGGTGCGCCTGTTTCGTCAATTAACAACGGCATAGGGGTGAAAATGATGGAGCAAATCAGTCCGAAAGAGAGGCTGTTCCGGGTGCTGGCTAAAAAATCAACCGACCGCCAGCCGGTGATCTGTCCGGGCGGCATGATGAATGCGGCGGTGGTTGAGATTATGGAGAGCACAGGACACGCCCTGCCGGCAGCGCATTCCAATGAAAAGCTGATGCTTGATTTGGCCAAGGACGTGCATGAGCAAACAGGCTTTGAAAATTTTGGGATCCCTTTTTGCATGACGGTTGAGCCTGAGGTCATGGGCAGTGAAATTGACCTTGGGACTTTAGACTGTGAGCCTAAAATTGCCAGAGAGGCCTTCGGGTCCGTTGCCACGGTCGAATATAGGGATGTTGCTCAAATGTTGCAACAGGGCAGAATCAGCGCCCTGGTCCAGACAGCTTACAATCTTCACAAAGCAAACGGAGATGTGCCGGTAATCGGCAGTTTGACCGGCCCCGTCAGCACGGCGGCGGCGCTCGTGGACCCGATGATTTTTTTGAAAGAACTGCGCAAAGATAAAGAGAATGCCCATCGCGTTCTGGAATATGTAACGGATTTTTTGATTGAATATGCCAAACTGTTGCTGGATAACGGCGCAGATTTGATTTCGATTGCGGATCCTACAGCCACCGGGGAAATTTTAGGGCCGAAAATGTTTGAAGAATATGCCGTGCCTTATCTAAACCGGCTTGTTGCTGAAATTCAGGGGCTGAATAAAAAAGCCTTGCTTCATATCTGCGGCAATCTGAAGACTGTTTGGCAACAGATAGCGGCGCTGCGGGCGGACGCAATCAGTACCGACGCTATGGTCAGCTTAAAAAAACTGAAAGCCGATTTCCCCGGGATTGTTACGATGGGGAATTTAAGCACTTATCTCCTGGAATCCGGCGATCCGGACGAGATCGCAAAAAAGACGGAAAAATTACTTCTGGATAAGGTGGATATCATTGCGCCGGCCTGCGGATTATCAACCTCATCGGCGCTGCGGAATCTGCAAACCTTTACAAAAGTGGTGAAAGCACAGTAATGAAGAAAATAAGATTCGCTCCGCTGAATATCACGCTGGAGGTTCCGGCGGGAACTACCATCCTGGAGGCGGCAAGAGAAGCGGGGCTGAGCATTGAATCACCCTGTAACGGGGCGGGCGTCTGCGGAAAATGCAAATTGCCTGCCGGACAGATCGCCCCTATCGGGGCGCTGCTGATCAAAAAAAGCAAAGCCGCCCCGGCGGAACAGGATTATATCTTGGCCTGCCAGGCCTGTCTTCAGGACGATCTCATTGTCTCGCTGGCTCAAGTTGAAAGGGACGGCTCCCTGAAAATTTTGAGCACAGGGAAAAGCTTTGTCTATGATTTTGATCCGGCTGTAAAAAAATGTTATCACCCGGAAAGCGATACGACAACGGTATTTCTCGACGGTAAGCGGGTTGCCGAGGAACAGGGCAGTACGCAAAACAATAACCAGGGGATTGTGATCGATATCGGAACAACAACCCTGGTGGCAAGCTTGATCGACTTAAACACAGGGGAAGAAATAGCGTCCGAGTCGGCGCTTAACCCGCAGGCCGTACATGCCCAGGATGTGCTCTCCCGCATCCATCTGGCTGCGGAAGAGGGCGGCCTCCGCTTGCTTTACAGGGAAATCATCAAAGAAATCAACCGGTTAATTGAAATAATCACGGCTCGTTCCGCGGTTGACGCGCAAAAAATATATGAAATTGTTTTCAGCGGGAACACCTGTATGATTCATTTGGCGACAAATGCTGACCCGGCTTCTTTGGGGAAGTATCCCTACCGGGCAAAAATCAGCGGCGGCAGCTATGATTCAGCTGCCGGGCACAAGATAAAAATCGCGCCCGCAGGCGTTGTCTATTTGCCGCCGATTATTTCTTCTTATATCGGCCCGGATATTACATCCGGGGTGTTGGCCGCTCAATTGCATGTTTTGGCCGGCACAACCTTGTTTGTTGATATCGGCACCAACGGCGAAATGGTGATCAGTCGTGACGGCAGGTTGGTTGCCGCATCTACAGCGGCAGGGCCCGCTTTCGAGGGAATGAACATTGAATTTGGCATGCGGGCGGCCAACGGCGCCGTTGAAGTGTTTGACATTGCGGAAAACGGGGAAATCAAAATCAGAACAATTGGCGACTGCAAAACGGTCGGCGTCTGCGGCAGCGGCCTTTTGGATATTGTAGGAGAATTGGTTGCCCATAAGGTCATTCTCAAAAGCGGAAAATTTGCCGATCCGGAAAATAACAGTCTGAATGAAAATTTAGCCGGAAGGCTGAAGAAAAACGGTAAAAAACCTGTTTTTTATATTTCTGACGATGTCTATATAACGCAAAAGGATATCCGGCAGGTACAACTGGCAAAGGGGGCAATCCGGACAGGGATTGAATTTTTAATGAATAGTTTGCAGATCACTGCCGCGGATGTCGATCGGGTCCAGATCGCCGGCTCCTTCGGCTACCATCTGCGGGCCAAAAGTTTAATTAATATCGGGCTGTTGCCGCCGGAATTTGCCGATAAAATCGAGTTTGTCGGCAACACCAGTAAAACAGGCGGCCAGGCTTTTTTGTTGAACAGAAGCCATAAAACGGAAATGAAACGGCTTACCGAACGAGTCGAAGTTATTGAACTGACTGATTATGAGAATTTTGACAAAGTATTTGTCCGGTTCTTAAATTTTTAAGAGATCAATTCGGATCAGGAAAAGGATGGTGCCGGCTATGTATATTGAAGATGTTATCCCCCAAAAGCAGCCTGAAATAGAGTTGCAGCACATTACCCACACTTACAAAACGGACAAACGGCAGGCGAACGGTAAAAAGTATGTCACGGCCATTACCGATATTAATCTTACTATTAATAAAGGAGAATTGCTGGTAATCGTGGGTCCCAGCGGCTGTGGGAAGTCTACTCTTTTGGATTTATTTGCCGGGCTGGCCGAACCCACAAGCGGCAAAATCATTGTTGCGGACAATGCGGAAAGAAAGATAGGGATGAGTCGCGGGATGGTGCAGCAGGGATATGCCCTGTTCCCGTGGAGGACTGTCCGGCAGAACATTGAATTTGGGCTTGAAGTGCGAAAGATTTCCCGCAAACAGCGCCGAGCGATCAGCGATAAATACATCGGGATGGTTTACCTGAAAGGTAACGAAGACAAATATCCCGATGAATTATCGGGGGGTATGAAGCAACGGGTGGCAATTGCCCGCTCTTTGGCTTACAATCCTTCGATTTTATTGATGGATGAACCTTTCGCGGCCCTGGATTCGCAAACCCGGGAGATCTTGCAGGATGAATTGCTGCAAATCTCCAACACAACAGAGACAACCATCATTTTTGTAACGCATGATATTTCAGAGGCAATCATCCTGGCTGACCGCATTGGGGTTATGACTTCCAACCCCGGCACATTTAAAGAGATCATTGAGACAAATCTGCCCAAGATCCGCAATGCGGCCACTATCAAAACCATTCCCAGATACAACGAGCTCTACCAGCATATTCTCGGCCTGATGAAAAACGGTTCTTTAGAAGACCAGATTGCCGACAATGTTTCGATCTAAATTAATTCGCTATGAATTTAAAAGGAGGAGATTGAGATGACAACTCAAACTGCAGCCCAAAGCGTGTCCCAAACGGAAAAGGGATTTGTGATTGTCCCGCGCGAACCCAAAAAGGCAGCGGGGAAAAGCGTGCAGAGATTGTTGGAATATTATTATAATTCACTATCCTCTATCGATACGGAATTTACGTACTGGTATACCCGGCGCTGGGATGAATTGGAGGGTACTGTTTTAACGCTGCGCCGGGCGGAAGCTTTGAAGAGCGCTTTTGAACATTTAACGCCAAGCATCATTCCCGGTGAAAAACTGGTTATGCAAAAATGTCTGAATTATCGCGGGTCTTTTCCCATGCCGTGGGTGGCCAACAGCTTCCTGCTGGAAGAAGAAACCCATAAAGCCGCCAGCAGCGGTAAAAATATCCTGGCCGCAGGCGGCGGCAATGTCACGGCGGATTTCGGAAATATAGTGTCCGTATCAGGCAAATTCGGCCTGCGTAAGGAAGAAAAGGCCGCTTTGCGCCGTCTGGCGGAAAGCTGGCAGGGGCGTTCCGTGGAGGCTGTCACCAAACAGGTAGAGCAGTTCGTGCCTGGGGTTGAGCTGAAAAATAAATTGGTCGGCGCCAAAATATCCTTTGACGATTCCGGCTATACCCTGGTGCAGGGGCGTGAAACCATGAATTTTTACTACCCGCTGCAATTCGGTTTGCAGGAGCTGCTTAACATGCTCGCCCAAAGGCGTGACGAAGTAGCGGGGAAAGCGGATGGCGACGGCGTCTTGGGCATCGACAGATTTTATTATTACCAGGCGGTAATTTTAGTTCTGGAAGGGATCCAAGCCTGGATCCTCCGGCATGCCGAACTGGCCCGCAAACTGGAGAAAAGAGAAACCAGGGTGGATTATAAGAAAAATTATCAGGAAATCGCGGAAACCCTGGAATGGATTACCTACGAAAAACCCCAAACGTTCCGCCAGGCTTTTCAGCTTTTCCACACCCTGCACATCGCGGCGGTAAACGAGGACCCGATCTGCGGCGTCTCTCCCGGAAGAGAGGGGCAGATTTTATATCCCTGGTTCGAACAGGATCTGGAGGCAGGGCGCACAACGGAAGAAGAAGTGCTTGAATTATTGGAAATGCAGCGCGTAAAGCTTACCTGCATGGATATTTTTGCCTCGCCCAATATAGTCGGAGGGGCAAATTCCGGCAATACCTATAACAATCTGGCGCTCGGCGGGGTAAAAAAGGACGGCAGCTCGGCAGTCAACCGCCTTGAATACCTCATCCTGGAAGCCGGGATCCGCTGCTCCACCCCGCAGCCTACCCTTACCTGCCTTTATGATGAAAAATTACCGGAGGAGTTTCTGCTTAAATGCGTGGAATGCAACAAAACAGGGACGGGATATCCGGCCTGGATCAACAATCAAAATTCGCTTCAAATCCTGCTCAAGCAATTCGGCCATGAAGGAATGACGGTGGAAGACGCCCGGGCGGCAGCGATCGGGGGCTGCCTTGCGGTAGCGCCCGGCGTGTTTGACACACTCACTTTGCACGGAAAAAAATATGAGATTCCCGGCGGCGCCGGTTTAACGACCCTGGGCGGCGTCCTTTCCCTGGCCTTGCCTAAAATACTGGAGCTTGTGCTGAACAACGGATATGACCATCGGATCAAAGAACAGATTTTAGAGCCGCATAACCGCACATTTGCGACGTTTGCTGAGCTTTTTGCGCAATTCAAGGCCTATTATCACACAGTTGTTGATGTTTTAATCCGGTTTAATAACATCCAGATGGATATCTGCCGCAAAAATAATATGGCGATCATTAATTCCTTCCTGAAGCCCGATTGCTTGAAAAAGGGGCTGCATAACGGACAAAAAGGTTATCGCTATAATTCCACCCTGATCGTAATAAGCTGCGGGACCATTACTCTGATCAATTCGCTGACCGCCATTAAGAAGCTCATATTTGCAGATAAAAAGTATTCTTTGCCTGAACTTAACGCTGCCTTGCTGAATAATTTCGGCTATCTGACGGCGGAGGAAGTAGGAAGTTTTTCCTTGTCCGATCAGAAAAAACGCGGCGACAGCGGGGAATTCGACGATATTTACCGGGATTGCCTGCAAGCGCCCAAGCACGGAAATGCCGATCCGTTTGCGGACGGGATTCTGAAACAGTTTGAAGAATGGCTGTATCAGGAGGTTAACACCTTTGAATCCCTTTATGGCGAAAAATTACACCCGGGCCAGTTTGTCACGGGACATCATGGGCCCCAGGGCAGCGTTACTCTGGCGTCGGCCGACGGCCGCCTGGCCGGAACCACCTATACGGATGCTTCCATGTCTGCGTATCCGGGAACCGATAAAAACGGACCATATGCGCTCTTCCGCTCGGCAACGGTCTGGGATCACACCAATTCGCAAAGTTCGCAGATGAACCTGAAATTACATCCCGCCGCTGTGGCCGGAACGGCAGGCACAAAGAAAATGCTGGCCTTGACCCGGTCTTATCTGAGAAAAGGCGGCCAGCATATTCAATATAACGTTGTGGACAGCAACTGCCTGCGGGATGCCCAGAAAAGGCCGGAGAAGTACCGTGACCTGCTGGTCCGCGTGTCCGGATTTACCCATTATTGGTGCGAGCTGAGCAAACCGATTCAGGATGAAGTTATTGCCAGAACCGAATATGAAAGAGGAATTTAATTATGAGTTCAAGATTAATCACCCATGCCGACTGCGATAATTTCGTCTCCCTGGACGTTGCCAAAGGAATATGCCGGTTAAGCGATGAGGTTGTTCTGATCGATTCAGAGGTTTGCGGCAATTTTGAGCAGATTCCCAAATGCCGGGACTGCAAATTTTTCAGGATTGATGAGGCCGAACTTGGAACCTGTACCGGCAGGGAAAAACAATATTGGGCAGACGGGAATTATCGCGCCCAATTGTGCCGGGAATTCAAACGGATATGACTGCCGGGAACAAAGGCTTAATTTCCAGCATCGAAAGTTACACGGTCCATGACGGACCGGGATGCCGCACGACGATATTTATGGCTGGCTGCCTCTTGCAATGCGCCTGGTGTGCCAATCCTGAAACCTGGGATTTGAGACAAAAGATCCTCTATAACGCTCAAAAATGCCAAAGCGGCAGCGGCTGTACCCGTTGTCTGGGCGCCTGCCCGCACGGCGCCCTGGAACAGAAAGACGGCAGCCTGGCGCTTGATTGGCGGAAATGTAAGCACTGTAAGACTTTTGCTTGTGCGGAGGTGTGTCGTCCGGAAGCGCTGCGGGTTTGCGGAAAATGGTATACCGAAGAGCAATTAATGGCGCGCCTTGATCTGGACCGTGACTTTTGGGACTCCGAGGGAGGAATTACCTTCAGCGGCGGAGAACCCTTTTCCCAACCGGAATTTATCAAAGCAATCCTTACCCGCTGCACCAGGAGATACATCCATACGGCCATAGAAACGTCGGCCTACGCCGACCGGACAATATTTTTAGATATCATGCAACTGATCGATTTTGCTTTTATTGACATTAAGCATATGGACCCGGCTTTGCACAAACAAAAAACAGGGGCGGATAATACCCCTGTTCTTGAAAATATCAAAGCGCTGCTGCACAGCGGCTGGGCAGGACGTTTGATCCTGCGGACGCCGGTTATCGAAGGATACAACGATTCCCCGGAAAATATGGCGGCCACCGCAGCGTTTATGCAGTCCGTCGGGCTGCGGGAAATCAATTTACTGCCTTTCCATAGACTCGGCGAGTCAAAATGGCGGCAGCTGGGGAAAACGTATCAATACCAAGCCTTTCCCGCGACCGGCGAAGAAAAAATGGCGGCATTGCAAAGGATTTTGGAAAATGCGGGCTTGCTCTGTTACGTGGGATCGAATACTCCTTTTTGAATTGAAAGTACAATGTTTTGAGATATGAAGCAGAATACGCCTTTCGGAAGCATGATCAAGGGTCAGCAATAATGATCAAATGCCGGCTATCATGAACAGGCGTATTTTTTTTATGGTTTTGCCCCCTCGTCCAGGGCTGTGCCAATTTCCTTAATAATATCGCCGGAATCCTCTAAACCCACCGAAAAACGCAAGAGACCATCCGTGATTCCCAGTTTCTTGCGTTCTTCCTGGCTGTAAAGGCGGTGGGAGGTTTTAACCGGATAAGATACCGTGGTCGATGTTCCGGCAAGACTCGGCACAAAAGGAATCATCGCCAGAGCTTTAACCAAGGCCAAGGCCGCTTTTTCGCCGCCCTTTAAGTTTACACTAAGCATCCCGCCGCTGTACCCTTGGCTGAATTGCCGTTGGGCGCGCTCATAGGATGGAGAAGATACAAGGCCCGGGTAGAACACTTTTTCAATTTTGGGATGAGCCTCGAGAAATTGCGCTACCGCCAAGGCGTTTTCCGAGTGCTTTTTCATTCTGAGGCCTAATGTTCTTAAGCTTCTGGCCAGCAGCCAGCAGTCATGGGGGCTGAGAATACAGCCGTATAAAATCTGCAGCCGTTTTATTTGAGAAATTAATTCCCTACCGGCCACAACAGCGCCAGCCACAAGATCGCTGTGCCCCCCGAGATATTTGGTGGCACTGTAGAGAACAATATCCGCCCCCAGCAAAAGCGGCTTGGCAATAACCGGCGTCGCGAAAGTATTATCAAGCAAAACGAGCAGTCCGTGCGCATGGGCGGTTTCGGAGATTCGGCCGATGTCAGGGACCGCCATCAGCGGATTGCTTATTGTTTCCGTATATACCAGTTTGGTGTTCGGTTTGATGTGGGGTGTGATATTCTCGTTTATCATGTCGACAAAGCTGACTTCCACCCCAAAGCGAGCCAGCTCATTTGCTAAAAAATTATAAACCCCTCCATACAAAACAGAAGCGGCAATAATATGGTCTCCGGTTTGGACAAAAGCTAAAACAGTTGTTGTGATTGCCGCCATGCCGGAGGCGAAAACCAAGGCCTGCTCTCCTTTGTCGGCGTCAGCGATAATTTCCGCTACGGCATCGGCGTTCGGCGCGGCCTCTCTGGAATAGAGATACCCGTCCGCCTTGTTGGCCTGGATTTCGTCAAGCGCTGATACATCCTCCAGGGCGTAGGCGGAAGTAAGATATACCGGTAAGGTTTCCGGAACGGTTAGCGACTTATTTATTCTTTTTTGAAATTGACCGTTGCCTGTATGAATAAGCTGAGTTTCTAATTTTTTTTCATGCATATTATTCCTCTTTCCAAGCTTAGACTATCCGGATTATATTTACCATCTATTATATTTTACTATAAAGCCAAGCCCCCAACAGTAAATCCATAAAACAAGATTTAATAAATTTAATAAAATAAATCACAGCTGCACAGCGTATAACCCAGCTGGCCATGGTATCTCTTTTCAGTGCCGTCATCCTTTAAAAATCCCGTTCCTGCCGGATACCAGCATTTTAAACTGTGTGTTTTTTTGTTTTTTCTCCTTTAAGAATAATATAATTACCAAAGAAACCACAGTTAGGGCAATCATAACCATGAAGGTGGTATTCATGCCTGAAATAACGGCATGAAGCATTTCCGATTTATACAGCGCCGCATCTGTTTGAGCAAGCGCTTTAGCGGGTGCATGGGAAGCAGTGACATTGGACATTATGGTAATCAATACCGCGACTCCAATAGAACCAAACCCGGTAGTCGTCAAATTCAAAACCGCGCTTCCATGCGGAAGCAGCTTGTGAGGCAAGTTAGCCAGACATATTGTTTGCACCGGCAGTACCACAAGGGCAATTCCAACTAAGCGAACGGCATGCAACAAGGCAATAAGTATTAGAGATGTATTTATATGCAAATCGGCAAAAGGCAAAGTGCTGACAGCCAATAAGATCAGTCCGGGGATAGCCAGCCGCTTTACCCCATATCTATCATACAAACGTCCGGCTACCAGCGTCATAACAGCCATGGTCAGTGCTCCGGGCAAAAGAACCAGGCTGCTGGTCAAGGCCGGCTTGCCGAGAACGGATTGAATAAAAAGAGGTAGGATGATCGTTACACCTATATAAGGAATATTGGAAA
Source organism: Desulfitobacteriaceae bacterium (assembly GCA_035561335.1). Lineage (GTDB taxonomy): Bacteria > Bacillota > Desulfitobacteriia > Desulfitobacteriales > Desulfitobacteriaceae > UBA2264. The sequence continues at coordinate 13,086 of DATMXV010000133.1, read as the reverse complement.
TACAGCCGATTATCGTTCCTAAGGCAAATGCTTTTGTCTTGAAAATTCGAAGCTCAAGCATTGGCTTCTCCATTGTCAGCTGACGCCATACAAATAAAGAGAAGACAATTAATCCCATAACGATGGATATCATAACAACAGGATCCGACCAGCCTCTGTTTCCGGCACTGCTGAATCCGAAGAGCAAGGCGCCCAGGCCTATTGTTGAGAGAATAATGGAAAGAACTTCTATCTTTGGGTTCTTTAGCTCCATAACATTCTCTACAAACAGAAAGACAAGAATACTATCTAGGACCACAAAGGGAATCAGAATGTAAAACATATACGGCCAAGTCCAGCGATCAATAACCGCACCTGCGATTAAAGGCCCTACGGCAGGCGCAACAAAGGCAGTCAAACCAATCAGCCCCATAGCTGTGCCTTTTTTCTCAGCCGGAAAAATCATCATAAATACAGCGCCGATTAAAGGCATCATGATCCCTTGTCCGATAGCCTGAATGATTCTTCCTAAGAGCAGAAATGCAAAACTGAGAGAGAAGGCACAAATAACCGTTCCGATTCCGAATAGCAGCATGGCAAACATGACTAATTTTTTGGTGAGAATTTTCTCCATGAACACTGCCGTTAAGGGAACCATACTCGCACTGACCAGCATATACCCGGTTGTCAGCCATTGCCCCGTACTGGCGGAAATACTGAAAGAATTCATTATCTTAGGCAAAGCGGTCGTCATAAAGGTCGAACACAAAGAACAAATAAATGTTCCGATTAACATGGTGATGACAAACAGATTTCTGTTATATGTTTTTCCATCGATATCCCTGTTAACAAACTTTTCTTCCGCTGCTCTTGCTTCCATTGCTCTTGCTTCCACCGATTTTTATTCCTCACTTATCTTATTTTGCTTCCACGCCGGAAAGTTTTGTTCGGTAAAATTGAACTCTTTATTTTTATAGATTTCTCTCACCCACCTGCACCATTCAATTCCCTCCAGTGCTTCATTAATAGCCCTTTGAGTCAATATATAGGAACCAAAGGATGTTTTGAGTGCATCCTCGGAGTTCTTTTCCAACCTGAGAGCAATATCCTCCAGATATTTTTTATGTTCCTCCAGCTTCTTTTGATATTTTCCCTCGATTTCCTTTAGAAGATTTTCGATTTCCTCAGGATCCATGAACTGCAAGCAGTATAATTTCAAAGCCGCTTCATCTCTGATAACCGTCTCGCCGGATTCCGCCCTGAACCATTCATGCACTGCTTTTGCACCCCGGCCTGTCAGAGTGTATATTTTTTTATCCGGCTTGCTTTTTTGCTCTATCTCTGTAAATTCCACATAGCCCTTTTCCTCAAGCTCCGCCAACAAAGGATAGATGGAACTGTGCGTACAGCGCCAGAATTTGTTAATCTTCCGCCTGAGATCATAGCCCGATAATGGTTGCGTTAATAATAGGCTTAACAATCCATAGGATAATTTGTTCATAAACGTTCTCTCCCAAAGTGTAATATATTTAACCCTACCGCTAATTGGCGGGCTGACAAATATATGTCGTTATTGACATATAGCATTGTATAACGAAGATTCTCTATATGTCAATAACGACATATGGCAAAAATCACTCCGTTTATTATGGCAGCCGACCTCTCACACCACCACTCAAGTATTTCCGCAATTGGCGGTTCCCAAGTTTACAACTGAACAGTTTTAAGATAATCCAGGAAAAATATATAGCCGGCTTGTCTAAGCCGGGTATTGGTTACAGTGAAAATCAGACCACAATTTACCATGAAAGCTACCGGGCGGCAGGAATCAACAAATCTTTATAGAATGAAGACAATACTAGAGAATTTTGTAATTTTCAAGCAGATATTTATCTTGAAAATAAAAGGGGAGAGCGGCAAAACATGACAACCCCAATGATGCAGCAATACCGGGCAACCAAAGCTAAAGTACCGGATGCTATTCTGTTTTTCCGGCTGGGTGATTTTTATGAAATGTTTGACCAGGATGCCGTCCTGGCGGCTCCCATCCTGGAGATTGCCCTTACGGCCAGGGATTCCGGGGGAGGCAAAAAGATCCCCATGTGCGGGATTCCCCATCATGCCGTTAACAATTATCTCGGCAAACTTGTTAACAGTGGCTATAAAGTGGCAATCTGCGAGCAGGTTGAAGATCCCCGCCAGACCAAGGGGATTGTCAAACGGGAGATTATCCGGATTGTATCTCCGGGTACATTTACTGACCCTGCGCTAACGGAAATCAACAATAACTTTTTAGGCAGCGTCTATCACGAGGGCGCCTGGGGATTAGCTTTCCTTGATGTTTCGACAGGAGAATTCACGATCTTCGAAACACCCCGCTTTGAAGTATTGCTGACGGAATTAACCAGGATTAAACCGGCAGAATTACTTCTGCCTCCGGACCTGAATAATAATAAATTCTTCCAAAATTATTTTCTGACAACCAGGCCCAGGCCTACTTTTGCCCAAAACCCTGATTTCCTTAAGCGTTTTCCCAAACAAACTATCCTCCTGGCAGATTTACCGGCAGCGGCAAAAGCCGCCGGGGCCCTCTGGTCCTATTTTATGGAGACAATGCCCTCGCTCAATCCCTCTCATATTGTGGAAATTAAATCTTACGGCCAGGACCAATGGATGATCCTGGACCAATGGACCCGCCGCAACCTGGAATTAACGGAAACAATTCGCAGCCAGGGGAAGAAAGGGACTTTACTTGATGTGCTTGATTTAACCAAAACAGCATTCGGCGGGCGCCTCCTGAAACGTTGGGTTGAACAGCCTCTGATAGTCGCTTCAGAAATAAACCTGCGCCTCGACATAACGGATAATCTGGTCAATGATTCTTTTTTAAGAAAAGATCTGGCAAAATTATTAACCGGGATCTACGATTTGGAACGCTTAATGGGTAAAGTATCATATGGCAGCGTCCATGCCAAAGACTTATTGGCTTTGGCCCAAACCTTAAGTACCCTGCCCAAAATCACCTCGGCCTTAACCGGCAGTCAAACCCGGGGACTGCAGGATTATGTCCATGCTTTGGCCGGCTTTCAGGATCTGACAGATTTACTTTTTAAGGCCCTTAATCCCGAAGCCCCCCTGACCCTGAGGGAAGGCAATCTGATTAAAAGCGGCTTTTCGCCGGAAATTGATGAGCTGCGCAGCCTGGCTTTTGGCGGCAAGGAATGGCTTGCCCTGCTAGAGGCTTCCGAACGGGAACGTACCGGGATCCGTTCCCTGAAAATAGGCTTTAACAAAGTTTTTGGCTACTATATTGAAATCACCCATACCAATGCCCATTTAGTCCCTGAAAATTACCTGCGCAAACAAACTTTAGCCAATGCCGAACGTTTTATAACCCCGGAACTCAAAGAATATGAAAATAAGATTCTGGCAGCCGAGGAAAAACTGATCGACCTGGAATATCAGCAATTCCTGGAACTGAGAGAAACGGTCCGTTCTTTTACGGAAAAAATCCTTCAGGCTGCCCATGCCCTGGCCGAAATAGATGTTTTTACGGGTCTGGCCGAAATTGCCGTCCGTAATCATTATGTCCGGCCGGCCCTAACCGAAGATGGAGAATTAAAAATTATCGAGGGCAGGCATCCCGTCATTGAACAAATGCCTAACCAGGAAAATTTTATTCCCAATGATACCCTGTTAACCGCTAAAAAACACCTGGCGATAATTACCGGTCCCAATATGGCCGGCAAATCAACTTACATGCGCCAGGTTGCTTTAATAGTACTGATGGCCCATATCGGCAGTTACGTCCCGGCGCAAAGTGCTGTTATCCCGGTTGTCGACCGGATTTTTACCAGAGTTGGGGCCTCTGACGATTTGGCAGCCGGCCAAAGCACCTTTATGGTAGAAATGCGGGAAGTAGCCCATATCCTGAATAATGCCACCAGGAACAGTTTAATCATATTTGACGAAGTCGGACGCGGAACAGCTACCTTCGACGGCCTGAGTATTGCCTGGTCTGTCGTCGAATACCTTGTGCAGACTCCGGACTTAAAAGCCAAAACTCTTTTTGCCACCCATTATCACGAATTGACAACGCTGGAAGAGAATTTTCCGGAAGTCTTCAATCTTCATGTCGGGGTCAGGGAACACGCTGATGATATTATCTTTTTGCATAAAATATTACCGGGACGGGCCGACCGCAGTTATGGAATTCAAGTCGCCCGTCTGGCCGGATTACCTGCCGGCCTGCTGAACAGGGCTAAGACCCTCTTGCAGGAATTTGAAACTGATTATGTTAATTTCAGCAGTTTTAAACCCGCGGACACGGTTACCCAGATCAGATTTTTCGAAGAACCGGAAATCCATCCCCTCCTGCGCGAGATCGAGTGTTTGGATCCTGAGGAGATGTCTCCCCGTCAGGCCCTGCAGTATCTTTTTGATTTAAAAAACCGTTTAGTATCCTCGAAAACAATATGATATAATTATCTAAAAAATTAGACAGGAAAAGTTTAAGCAATTAAAATCTTTTCTAACGGGCAGGATAATACGAGCGCGCTATTCAGGATAATACGAGCACACTATTAATGAAAATAATTAATATTGACCGGAGCTTTTTCCCAGCAGTGAACCAATAAACTGAAGATACCAATTCACCAAATATTGATACGGCGGATATCAAACGACCTCCTGAAACCTCATAAACCCTCATAAAGACGGAAAGAAGAGATAGATAATTAATTTAAAGGTTGTGGTGAAAGTGTATCGTGATGAAAAAAAGATCTTATCAGTTGAGGATTTAAAAAAACTTTACCCGAAAAAGTTTGTGGCCCCCAATACTATGTTTAAAAATATCCGGCACGGCAACCGGATTTTTGTCGGCACGGGCTGCGGCGAGCCCCAATATCTTGTCCGCTCGATGATCAATTATATTAAGACCTATCCCAAAGCTATCTTTGACGCGGAAATCCTGCACGTCTGGAACCTTGGCGTATCGCCTTACACGGAAGAAAAGTTTTCCGTTAATTTCCGGCATAACTCCTTTTTTATCAGCGCCAATAACCGGGATGCTGTCAACAGGGGAGTTGTCGACTACACGCCAATATTTATCTCCGAAATCCCCGACCTGATGCGCCGCAGATTGGTACCTATCGATGTCGCCCTGATTCAAACCTCCCTGCCCAATTCCCAAGGTCATGTGAGCCTGGGGATAAGCGTCGACATCGTTAAGGCCGCGGTTGAAGTAGCCAACATCGTCATCGCCCAGATAAATTCTCACATGCCCTGGGTGCATGGAGACGGTTTCTTGCATCTGGATAATGTTGATTATATTGTCCCTTACGACGAACCGCTCCTGGAGTATATTGCCGAACCGAATGCCGAGGTGAGCCAAAAAATCGGGGAATATGTTTCCCGTTTAATTGAGGATGGCGATACTATCCAGGTGGGCTACGGTTTAATGCCCAACTCGATCATGGCCAATCTCACTAATAAAAAACATCTGGGCATCCATACTGAACAGTTAACGGACGGGATCGTGGAGTTGATGAAGAAAAAGGTGATCGACAACTCCCGGAAAAAAATCAACGTCGGCAAAACGATTGCCTCTTTTTGCATGGGGAAAAAAGAAACCTACGAATATATCAATGACAATCCGGAAATAGAATTTAAAAGGATTGACTATACCAACGATCCCCTGATTATTGCTCAACATGACAATATGGTGGCCATTAACAGCGCCCTGGAGATTGACTTGATCGGGCAAACAACCGCGGAATCCCTGGGCAAAAAAATATACAGCGGGATCGGCGGCCAGACCGACTTTATAAGGGGCGCTAATCTGGCCCGTTTTGGCAAGTCAATTTTAACCGTCAAATCTACGGCCCTGAATGATACCGTCTCGAGAATAGTCCCTCTGATGCTGGAAGGCGCCAGGGTAAGCCTGCACGCGGGCGATATCCATTATGTTGTGACCGAATACGGGATAGCCCACCTTTACGGTAAAAACTACCGGGAAAGAGCCATGGAATTAATCGCTATCGCCCATCCCAAATTCCGGCCCTGGTTAATCGAAGAAGCGAAAAAACTGAATCTGATCTATCAGGACCAGTTGTTTATTCCCGGGGAGAAAGGTATGTATCCCGAACACCTGGAAATGTACCGTACTACCAAAAGTGGTCTGGATATCTTTTTGCGCCCGGTAAAAATTACTGATGAACCGCTCCTGAAAGAATTCTTTTATACCTTGTCAGGCAACAGCATGTATTTGCGCTTTAATTCCATCCGCCCTGATATGCCGCATACGCGCATCCAGGAATTTGAGGTGATAGATTATACCAAAGAGATGGTAATCCTGGCAATAATTAAAGAAGGAGAGAAAGAAAAAATAGTCGGCATGGGGCAGTATCTGATTCTTGAGGATAGCTATAATGCCGAGGTTTCCTTTGTAGTCACCGATCAATATCAAAATATCGGCGTCGGCAGACAATTACTCGCTTATTTAACTTATCTGGCCAGAAGACAAGGTATCCTTTACTTTACAGCCGATATCTTAAAAGAAAATATTCAAATGTATATGCTTTTTGATAATACCTTCAGTAATATCGAAAAGAACGTCAAAATGGACATTATTGAGCTGAAAATGAATCTCGCCCCTGAATTTATCAAAAAATCCTGAACCTGATCAGTTTTTTGCTGTTTTTTATTTAAACATTGATCTCTTCTCTTGATGTAAACAATTGGAGCTGAAAGCATAAGCAAACGCATTGGTTTACCCAGTGCGTTCTTAACTTATATCATATACTTTTTGATTAATTAAAATATTCAGACAATAATATATTCAATGGACCCAATAATCAATTCCCAAATTAAAAATAAGAGAATAATGATTAAGAGATTGGAAAAAAACATTGTAAAGGAGGATCTTAAGATGAATTATTATGTTGGAATTGATGTTGGCGGTACCTTTACCGATGCTGTTCTGCTGGCTGAAAATAAGATAGTCGACAAGGCAAAAATACCGACAAATCCCGGTGACTTATTACATACTGTGATGAGTGCCCTGGAGAAGATTGATATTTCCGACAAGAAGCCTGTTGAGAGAATTACTGTCAGCACAACCCTTGTTACTAATGCCATTCTTCAAGGAAAGTTACCCAAGGTAAAACTGTGTTTGTTTCATGGTTATGGTATGAAACTTGAAGCCCTGCACTGGCCTATTCCTTATCATCTGCTTTCCGGCGTCATTGACTACCGGGGAAGAGAAATCAAAGCTCCTGAGCAGACAGAATGGGATCAGCTGTCCCGGGATCTGGCTAATGATCAGGAAAATATAACGCGGGCGGCGATCGTCGGCAAGTTTTCCCACCGCAATAAAACCCATGAAGAGCAATTGGCTGCCTATCTCCGGGAACATAACCCTGGTTTGCAAATCGCCCTCGGCCACCTCTGGGGCCAGGCAAACTTTTACCGGCGCAGCCTCACGACCTATCTTAACCTGGCAAGTCACGATCTTTACCGGCAGTTTGCCGCAAATCTCCAAAAAGCCGTAGAAGCTGAAGGCTGCTCTGCTCCGATCTCAGTCCTTAAAGCTGATGGGGGGGCCCTGCCATTGGCCTCCATCCGGCCCATAGATTCAATTTTTTCCGGGCCGAGTGCCAGTGTCCTCGGCGCCCTGGCCCAAAACGAAGAATCAGAATCTTTTGTCGTGGTCGATATTGGCGGAACCACCACTGATTTAGGAATAGTTCTTTCCGGCATCCCCTTAATGAGCTCAAAAGGCGCTAAAATTGAGGCTTTTTCAACCCTGGTCCATTCTTTGGCAGTCCGTTCCGTTCCCGTGGGCGGGGACTCGCAAATCTTAAAAACAAACCAGGGATTTGCCCTTGCCGATTACCGTTCCGGTCCTGCCTACTGCCTGGGGGGCGGCACGCCTACGCCCACCGATGCGATGCGCTATTTAAAACTTGTTAATTACGGAGATTGGGTTAAGGCTGAAGAAGCCCTTGCTTCCTTGCTTCCGCCTCAAAACAGGGAACCGGCAGACCTGCATAAGCTCGCCAAAGCGATCCTGGAAACCGCCGCTGAAAAAATTGCCCTGGAAATTGAAGAACTCAGCAAGGAATGGCAGTCCGAACCGGCCTATAAAGTCTGGGAAGTCCTTCACCCGCAAGAAGCCATTAAGTTTAAAATTTTTGTCAGCGGCGGCGGGGCGCAGGGGCTCGCTTCCTTTTTGGAAAAGCGCTTGCAAAGCCAGGTAATTTTAGGCAGTTACGCCGAAGTCTCAAACGCCATTGGGACAGCGCTGGCCAAACCCACCTTTTCCTGGACTCTCCAGCTTGATACCGGGCGTAAGTTCTATCAAATAGAAGAAACCGGGGAACAAGGTGAATGGCCGGGCTCCCGGAGACCGCATCATGAAGTTGCTCCTTTTTTAACAGAACTTGCTTGTAAACAGGCTGCTGAAAAAGGGATTGATCAGGCGGACCTGCAGTTAGACAATTTCGATTACTTTCCGATTGTCCAGGGTTATCAGACAGTCGGGCAAATTGTCCGGGGCGCTATCCATGTGCCGCCGGGTGTCAGAGGGAGGGTTTAAGCATTGAAACAGACCATGAAACAGACAGGGATTTTGTTCTTCCCGGCTTTTGACTGGTCCTTGGGAGAAACTCATCCTGAACGGGAAGAACGTCTGATATATACCCAGGAACAGCTAAATGAAGAAGGCGTTATGGACCTGCCCCAGATTAAACAATACGCCCCGGCAGTAGCGCCGCTTTCTGATGTCTTACTCACTCAGGCTGTTTTCCCCAGTACACGGGAACATGATTTGGATGCTCATTTAATAGCGGCGGGAAGTGCAATTGTTTTAGGAAAAGCGCGGGTCCAGGGGGAGATTAAAAACGGCTTCGCCCTTGTCCGTCCACCCGGCCACCATTCCGGGGCCACTGTTTTAGGCAACCGCGGTTTTTGTACTTTAAATAATGAAGCAATTCTTGTCAACCACTTGCGTGCCCATTACGGTATTAAGAAGGTTGCCATTATCGATACCGATGTTCATCATGGGGACGGCACCCAGGATATTTTCTACCACGACCCTAATGTCCTCTGTATTTCCATGCACCAGGACGGACGCACTCTCTTTCCGGGAACAGGATTTATTAATGAGAAAGGCGGTCCTAATGCCTGGGATGGGACTTTAAATATCCCCTTGCAACCCGGAACAGGAGATGAAGGGATTCATTATGTTCTGGAAAATTGGGTTCTTCCCCGGGTGCAGGAATTTGCCCCCGACTTAATCATTAATTCAGCGGGGCAAGATAACCATTTTACTGATCCCCTGGCCTCTATGAGTGTAACTGCCAGAGGCTACGGCAAAATCACTGAACTCCTGCAAGCAGATTTAGCTGTCCTGGAAGGAGGATATTCCATTCAGGGAGCTTTACCATATATAAACCTGGCTATCTTGTTGGCTTTAGCCGGAGAAGATTACAGTAATGTAATTGAATCCGCTCAAATAACCCGGCCGCAGGTTACTTTCGCGGAATTTAAAACCTACATCAAAAATCTGCAGATTAAACACAGACAAGCCAAACCTGATTGGCTTATTCAGGATGAATCCCGTTTGCCTCATGGGAAATGGGCTGTTATTCCTCATCCGGTTTATTATGATACTGAGGGTTTTCAGGAAAGGCGTTATGATTTTGTCCGTATCTGCCGGCATTGCGGAGGAACAGTCTGTATTGACAGCCAGTCACCCTGGGATGGTTCAAACAATTCTCTGATCCGGATCCCTTTTGAAGCCTGCTCAACCTGCAGCCAGGCCGGTCATGATCTCTGGGGCAGCCTCCTGGGCCAAAGAAGAAATGTTCTTTTCCAGGACCAGCCCCGGAATAAGGTTCAATCCTGGCAATACCATGAAGGAGTGACTTCCTATTGAAGCCCGCAATCAGAATTCTCGATCAGAACTCAGCCAACCAAATCGCCGCCGGGGAAGTTGTCGAACGGCCTGTCTCCGTGGTCAAGGAACTAATCGAAAATGCCCTGGATGCTCAGGCCAAACGGCTTGAAATCAGTGTTGAAGATAACGGCCTGCCCTTAATCCGGGTACGCGACGACGGCTGCGGCATCGGACCTGAGGATCTGCCTCTTGCCATCCTCCGCCATGCTACCAGTAAAATTTCCAGTATTAGTGACTTGGACCAACTGCTAACCCTTGGTTTTCGGGGGGAAGCCTTACCCAGTATTGCCTCGGTTTCGCGCCTGGAGATAGCCTCCCGTCCTCATGACCGGATTTCCGGTTCCTGTTTAACTATCGAGGGAGGCCAACAACCTACAATCAGGGAAACCGGTTGTCCCGCAGGTACAACCGTAGTTGTCCGCGACCTGTTTTTTAATACACCTGCGCGCAAAAAATTTCTCAAATCATCTAATACTGAATTCGGCCTGATCAGTGATATTATCAGCAGATTAGCCTTGGCCCGGCCGGATGTTGCCTTCACTTTCAGCCATCCCCGCCAGGTTCTGCTGCAGACTTCCGGGCGAGGCTCGTGGCTGAACACTATTGGAGAAATCCTTGGCAGCGAGATCGGCCGGAGATTGATTCCTGTCGCGGCAAACTCCGGGAATTGGTCCCTGGAAGGCTACATCAGCCCGCCTGATTTAGTTCGTTCCTCAAAACAGGGAGAAACCTTTATTATCAACGGCCGTTATATTCGTTCCGCCTTTCTCAGCCGCGCTTTAGCGGCCGGTTACCATACATTAATTCCGGCAAAACTCTACCCCATAGCTATTCTTCATCTTCACCTGCCACCTTCAGACTACGATGTCAATGTTCATCCGACAAAAATGGATATCCGTTTCCGGGATGAAAAAGGTCTGGCCGCATTTATTCAGGAAGGAATTAAACAAACTTTATTGCAAAACCGCTTGGTTAAACCTTTCTTTTCAGGACCTTCCCCAAATCCAAAGACAACTGTAACGAATGCCACAAATTCAACAAAATCCCCGGTTAAGCAGATTACGCCCCAGCAAATAAACACTATTCTTAACCCTGATAAATACCCTGCACCTCTTCAGGAGAACCAAAAACCTGACCATGTCCTGATTGACCATGTTCAGGAAAGTCCCGGGGCAGCGCCAAACCTTACACAGCCCGAAGAAAAAGCAGAGCAAGACTACCTTTTTGCCAATAAACTGCCAAGTTTAGGACCATTACAGGAATTCCGGCCTTTAGCTCAATTATTCAATACCTATGTCCTGGCGACAGACGGTCAGGTCCTGATGATTATTGATCAACATGCTGCCCATGAACGGATCAATTACGAGCGCTTGTTGAAAAAAGCCAAAGAAAGCCAGGCTGCCAGCCAGCAGCTCCTGATCCCAATTCCTTTGGAACTTACCCTTCAGGAGGAACAAGCACTTTTAGAACATCTCTGGTCCCTGACGGAATTAGGATTCATCATTGAACATTTTGGACCCCGGACCTATTTATTACGGGGCATACCGGCCTATACAGGGCCTTATTCCGGGGAAGAATTATTGCGGGAATTTCTCGACCAGGTTTTAATAAAAACCCACATCCCGGAAATTGAGCAACTGCTCGCAGAATGGATATATCTATTGGCTTGCCATGAATCCATCAGAGCAAAAGATAATCTTTCTCTGGCGGAAATGGAACAACTGATAAGCCGGCTCAGTCAAACCGAAAATCCTTTTACCTGTCCGCATGGAAGACCAACCATGATTCAGATAACCGCCGCCGAGTTGAATAAACGTTTTTACCGGGGGTAAGAAATAGAGTAACAAATTTGGATCGAGTGAATAAATATTTTAATTTCCCTATTTTGCTGGATATTAAAGGAGAATTCACATTATGAAGAAACAATATGACATAGTAATCATCGGTGCCGGCCCTGCCGGCAGCGTAACAGCATATAATCTGGCAAAGCATTATACAGTGCTTATTGTCGAAGCACACAGTTTACCTCGCAATAAATCATGTTCCGGAGTTTTAATTAAGAAATCGGTAGATATTATTGAAGAACATTTTAGTAAGATACCGGATGATGTTAAATGCACACCATACATAACTAACGGACTTGCTATTGTTGATCAATATATGCAATTGTCTGATTTTCCGGATCCGGGTATTAATATTCTGAGAGATAAATTTGATTTTTGGTTAGTGCGAAATGCAGTTAAGACGGGAGCAGATTATGTAGACAATTCGAGAGTCATTAAAATTGTTGAAAAAGAAAATGGTGTTACCTTAATCATTAAAAGCGCTGATATTTATGAAATTAACTCTAAAATTGTTATTGCCTGTGACGGAGTGAACGGAACATCGAGGGTACTGACAAATACACCCAGTCAAGATAAGGTTGTAACATATCAAAAATTTTATGAGGCCAGGGCTTTGCTTGATAAATCAAAGTTCTATGCTTATATTTCCAAGGAGTTTTCCGAATATGACGCTTGGATAAATACTAAAAACAATTTGATTGTTATCGGGACGATCGCGAAAACATTAACAAAAGCAAAATATCTTCATAATCGCTTTATTGCATTTTTGAAGGAACAAATTAACCTTGAAATAAACTGTGAGATTAAAGAAGAAGCATGGTGTATTCCCTTAATTATACCTAATTTTCCTCTGATTTTTCGAAATAAGAGAGTGTTTTTTGCAGGGGAGGTTGCAGGGTTATTAAATCCTTTTGGTGAAGGTATCTCCTTGGCCTTAACGAGCGGACTATGTTTATCAGATTCATGCATAAAACAAAACTCTTTAGAGTTAAGTGATTGTGCGGAAATTGAGAAGAATTATTATGATAGTATGTTAAATGAGATAGAGCATATGAAAAGACAGTGGGCCATACTTAAACATTTCTACCCTCACTTTTGGGAAAATGTTATCCAAAGCAATCAGTGAACCCGATTAAACATAAACATCAGAATATAAATGTTAACTTTTACTCGTCGGAAATTGACGGGTTTATTTTTTCGCGGCGGATTTCGGCATGTTTCGGGGCCGGCTTTATGAGATAATAGGCAAAGGATACAGTAGATTTAGTTTATTTTAAGGGAGATATTTGCAAACTATGTTCGTTG
>DATMXV010000132.1:0-4999 GCA_035561335.1 Desulfitobacteriaceae bacterium | reverse complement strand
GTGTTTTAATGCTGTTTTTTTATTAAATAATTAACCCCTGTCCTTAGGAGGTGGTAGTTATGGTTTGAGAATTAAAGCTTGTTAATTGGGTATTAAGTTTAATGGTCAATCTGATAATTAATTCAGTTTCATTAAAAGATTTCCAAAATATCATAGCCTCTCGGAATGAAAAGAGAGTAATTTCCAAAAATGAAGAAAAGCAACTGGGAATACAGATGAAAAATGCTAAGAGACAGTTTTTGATCTAGCCACTCTTAAAAAAGTGCATGCAAAAAAAGCCTGACGGCTTTCATTGAAAAAATGAAAGGGTTAGTTAAGCAGTCTTAGGAAAGATAAGATGTTTTAGGTCCTTTAGATCATCTTCCAGATGGGCATACCAGGCGTCCATGTGCTGGCACATCATGATGCCGTAAATGCGTAGGTACCACATCATAGTAGAACGGTGGCGACTAGACTCCAGCTTGTAATCAATCTTCTCGCGTTTGTTGGTTCGCTCGGCCGTAGTACGTCGCTTGTAAATGAGCTTCCATTTTTCCGAACCCCTTGGTGTTTCCGGAAAAAGACGAGGATTATCCTTACTGCAGGTATGAAACGTTCTTCCGTATTTAGCTGTGGAACAAGGCTTTGGGCAGGTGTTGGTTGTCCGCCTCTTTATCATCGGGCAGCGCCATTTATGCCGTTTCTGGGAATGGTCAAAGCCGTAATGCTTCATCCTCTTTCCCCGGGAACAAATCGGGATGCCATCGGGCGAAATCTTAATATCACTGTTAATTTCCAGGTTCTTGGTAGCGCGCACATTGAGATCAATAAAAGGTTCAATATGTTGGTGGCGTAAGAGGTCGTAGATGGGTCCGGCATCATGGGCAGCATCAAGCAGAACCTTATTGACCATGCCCAAGGTAAAACGTTGCGAAAACTCAACTGAATTTAAGACAAAGCTTACTGCATCGTGTCGGGAAGCAGGGTGCAGACGTGGATACAACGGTAAGTCATAGGGACTGGTTGCAGCAGTCAGCATGTACAGGTGGTATCCATGAAAATAGCGTTCCCGTGAGCTGTCCCAGCCGGAATTGCAGTCGGGTTGAGAATAGATACGGGGATGGTTGCATTTCGCAAGGCCTTGGGCATGACAATTACAGGTTGGTTTGCTGCGGGGATAAGCTGCAGTGACGACAGGCGTACCGTCACCGGCGATAGCGAGCTTGCCAATATCCCCAAGCAATCCGAATCTTGCCGATATCGCCAGGAATTGAGACTGGAAAAATTGGAAGAGGCGATCCATGGGCAAATCCTTTGATTTGTCCATATGGGACATCATCCAATTGACCAAGCGCTTAATTCGGCCAGGTGTAGTTGTTGGCGCTTTTTCCCCTTTCTTTCCCTTCTTGGGTTTACGTTTACGTCTTTGCGTACGAGGCTTGAAGCTTTTTTCAGCAGCCCATAGGCGGGAAAAGAAGTCATAGAACGTGCCAACACCAGGAAGATCACCGGGTTCAAAACCACTGAGTATGGCATAAAGAGGGACACGGTGCAATTCATCGACCCAAGCCGTGATACCGATCTCGGGCTTAGTCAGCAAAAAGAGTAGAAAGGAACGGAGCATGGAGGCAGGATCGCGTGGAGCAGGACCTCTGAGACTGTAACCATCTTTAAGCAGGATCGTTATTTTAGTCAGGTCCGTGATCCAGAGTTTGGAGATAATGGGCCAGTCTTTACTGACAAGAACGAGCAGACCACCGGAATAGTATTTTTGCAGTTGTTCGATGATAAATTCTTGATAAGTTTCGTGTGGAGACACAACAGGTTTCACGACAAACACCCCAAATATTGTTAGTAAGGAAAATAATTCCTTCCGCACCGATTTTGGAGGTGTTTGGAAAAAGTCAAGTGTTTTTAACATGTTTGGAAAGAAAATTTTTCAATAGGAATTTCCAGTTGCGTACTCAATAAAATGAAATCCCCCTACCGAAAAGCAGGAGGAATTCAATAAAGATGGTTCAAGCAATGCCTTGTGCCATCTGACTCGGCGAATGCCGAGAGGCTATTTATGGTTAAGAGGAGGAAAATATATGATGAATTTTGGTTCTGGCCTGGGCTATGGTGTATTCGGGTTGTTTTTTATCTTAATCTACCTTGGTTTTTTTGCTCTCAGTGTTTACCTGATGATAAGTGCAATTATCTTTTTTAAACAAAAGACCGAAAATGACAGCATTTTGTTACGCAAACTGGATGAGCTTATCAGGATCCAATCCCAAGCGAAAGATAATAACGTTGAATAAATCCGGGCAGTAACAAGTTATAAGAGGTATTCGAATTTGTCAGAAGTATTATTGGGGTATAAAGTCAGACCTCTTATGTTTATAATTTTGTCTGGATTTATTCCTGTTATATGACTATGTCAGAGCAATGACAGAGTAGCTTGGGGGCAAGATTTGTCGCAAAGACAGGGCCCCATTAAGGAATAGTTTTGAAGAGGAGAAAGGAAGATCATGATTCTTGATTTAACACCGGAACATGAAAAGTTATATTGTGTATGCCTGGAGGACTGGTCGGAAGAGATGAAAGAAGCCGGTGACCGCAAAGAAAAATGGTATAACATGATGAAGGATAAGGGGCTCCGGGTCAAGTTGGCAAGCGATGATAGTGGCAATATTGGCGGTATGATTCAATATATCCCGATTGAGTATTCCTTTGCGGAAGGAAAAGATTTATATTTTGTAAACTGCATATGGGTTCATGGATATAAACAAGGAAGAGGAAATTTTCAGAAGAAAGGTTTAGGTAAGGCGTTATTAGTATCTGCCGGTATTAATTTGTTATTGGCCGTTTAATCATTTTGGAACGTTGTCAAAATGATTTTTGTGGTCAGGGCTTAAAATATCACGAGGAGTGATTTTATGGTTGATCTTACTGTTTTGGCACAGATTATTTCGCTGTTATTGCTTGGATTATTAATTTTTTTCTTTGTAAAGATATTTTTGTTTGTTTCAGGTATGCGGAAGAGTACCAGGGGAAGTATCTGAGAAACTGGATCGTATTATTGTGCTCCTGGAAAATGACAAGAAGGACTAAAAGTTTCCGGACTTCATGGCAGATGTAGAGCCGTCAGGTGATATATTAATTCCCTGCACCAGTTATGCATGTGAATTACTTGTCCGGAATAGTTTTGCGCAATAGCATATTGCTGAAAGGATTATAAATAATGGAAAATATGCTCGTGAAATTGATTGTGCTGACTTCTGTTATTCATTTAATTGATACGCTTGCCTACTCTGTGAGACTGAATTCAGTTAAGAGCGGACAAGTTGCCTTATCCTTTTCCTTATTTAATCTTTTCGCCCTTATTTCCCGGACTGCCAATACCTTTCAGGCCCCATTGATCGGAGGTATTATTGGAATAAGCATTACTCATGGTTTTGATCCGATAATGGATCTGCGTAAAGTAATTTTTGCTTCAACTATTGGGACTTTAACAGGGGTACTGTTAATTCCATCGTTTTTCAGGGTTTTTGAAAAAGCTGTAAACCGTTTGGAAGTAACCGGTTCTGCCCCGGCGCTTGTCATAGAAGCTCTCCAGTTAAACAATATTAAAAGAATTGTTAAGAGTGCCGCCAGACCTTCAAAATCTATGTTAGAGAAATTAAGATACCGGGAGATCCCCAAGAGATTGCTTGTCTTAAATGCCTTAGCCACCGGCATATTTACGATTGGTGTTCTGGCGGCTAGCTATTCTGCAATATTAGTTTCAGAAGAAAACAGGCTTGCAGTTGTAGCATCATCAGGAATGATTAATGGGATTGCCTCTATTTTATTAACGTTTTTAATTGATCCCAGGTCAGCCGTTATTACAGACCAGGCCCTGAGAGGAAAAAGGCCATATGGTGATGTCAAAGCATTAGTAGTACTGCTTATCAGTTCAAAATTGGCCGGTACTCTGTTAGGCCAGGTACTTTTCTTGCCTTCTGCCGAGGCCATTGCCTTTTTTTACAAATAACAGCAAGCTGATAGGATTAACCGGAAATTCAGTGGGGTGTAATATCATTTGAAGAATTCTGCAAAGTCTAAAAAATTTGTCAAGCCTGTTTTGGCTCTTTTTTGTTTGATCTTTTTAGTTTTAATCTGGAGAGGACCAGGATTATTGTCGGCTGCCTATCATTCGTTGTCCGGAATGGTGACTGGCTACGTTTCCAATATTTATTCCCAGAGAGACAGTGCTGATCACTTGAGCGCTTCTGCAGTTCAGGTTCCCGAGATCACTTGCCCAATTGATAAAGATAATGATGGTATTGATGATTTAAAAGATATTGTTGCCGGGGCCAGGGCGGAAGTCATGAGGAAGCCCCAGTATCGCAGCGCTTATTATCAAGGCGGCTATCCCCCTGCAACAGAAGGAGTATGTACGGATTTAGTGTGGAGGGCTATGCGGGATGCGGGGTATGATTTGAAGGCACTGGTAGATAAAGATATTCGGGAAAACTTGGCAAGGTATTATCGTGTAGGCAGTAAGCCTGACCCGAATATTGATTTTCGCAGGGTCCAGAACCTGGCTGTTTTCTTTCGTAATTATGGTAAGGAACTAACCAGGGAGATAATACCCGGTGATGCAGATAATCTTTCCCAATGGCAGGCCGGAGATATTGTCACCTATGACTATCCCCACGAACATATTGCAATTGTGTCAAACAAACGTCATAATGACGGTGTACCATTTATTCTCCATAATGCAGGGCCGACAGCAAGTGAAACAGATCAATTGCAAAGCTGGCCATCTAAAATCACGGGACATTTCCGTTTTCCGCGGTTTTAATTTAAAATTGCATACAAAAGCCTATAAGGATAACTCAGAGACCTGAAAGCTGAAAATTAAGGAACAGATTATGGGGATAAGTGAATTTTGAGGAACAGGAATAAGACTTATAAGATTCTATTCATATTTACAGGAGGAAGTAACTTTGAGTATGGATTTTTTTAAGACAGACTCATATCATACTGATGAAAA
>DATMXV010000131.1:0-7390 GCA_035561335.1 Desulfitobacteriaceae bacterium | reverse complement strand
GCTATATGAACGCTTGATCTTTAGCATCTGCCTGTCATTTACTAAAAATTATTTTGACGCCGAGGACCTGGCACAAGAAACCTTTTTGTCCGCTAATAGGAATATTGATAAGTTTGACGGCCGGAATCTCAAAGCATGGCTTACTACTATTGCCGCTAACAAATGCAGGGATTTCTTGAAAAGTTCTGCAAGAAATTCAAATAGCCGCCTATCAGAAGTAAATCTTATGTATATTCAAGATAAACGCGGCTCACCTGAAGAACTGGTAATGAAAAACGAAATCAACCAAAGAGTTTATAAGTTATGTCTTAGGCTCAAAGAACCTTATAAAAATATCGCAATAAAGTATTTCTGCGAAAATATGAAACTATCAGATGTTGCAAGGGATACGGGGAAAAATTTAAAAACTTTACAAACACAATTGTATCGTGCGAAAAAGTTATTAAAAGCTTTATGGAAGGAGGAACCTTTTTGAGCAACATTTATGATGTTAACGGACATTTAACACAATTTACTTTGGAATCACTCAAAGAAGGTACTCTTCCTGAAATTGAATTAATCCAGGCAGTATCCCATATGGCTGATTGTGAAAGCTGTGCTAATGCATATGCCGATAGCTTTAATTCAAGTGAGCTTTCCGATGTCCCTCTTGGCTTTGCAGATGAAGTCAAAAGAAGACTGTCGCTCAAAAAACAAAATCATCGGCAGTTTGTCGTTTATTCCATGAAGGTAGCTGTCGCAGTGTGCGCGTCTTTGGCAATTGTTTTTTCGGGAGCAATAAATTTTATCTCTAGTGCAGATAGCATTATAACAAAAACCCAACCTGCCAATTTGTCTTTTATAGATACTGTTAATACAAATCTTCAAGATTTTTCCCAAAAATTATTATTTAAGGGGGCTTTTAAAAATGAAAACAAAGAGAAATAAATTTTTAACAATTATGTTTTCCCTTTTACCTGGTGCAGGCCATATGTTCATGGGCTTTATGAAAATGGGACTGTCAATGATGTCATTATTCTGCTTTATTATTTTCCTTTCCAGCTGGCTGAATATCGGTCCTCTGCTTTTCATTTTACCAATTCTTTGGTTTTACTCATTCTTTGACTGCATAAACAAGCGTTATTCCAGTGACGAAGAGTTTATCTTGCTGGATGACCATTTTCTGTATTCGATTGACAAGCTTATTGAAACAAATAGTATTATATTTCAAAAGCACAGATTGTTTGCCGGAATATTGCTCCTGTTTTTTGGTATTTATCTATTATGGTCTAATATAATAAACAATCTATACGGGCACATACCATCTCATATATATAGTATGCTCATCAATATAAAATACCTTATGCCGCAAACTGTTTTAGGAATTATCATAGTTGTTATTGGTGTGAGGCTTATTGTTGGCAAAAAAAGGGAGAACGAGGATGCTTAAAGAACGTAAAGTTGGAACTGTTACTACTGGAATAATTCTTATAGTATTTGGATTTATGTTTATTGCCCATTATACTTTCCATTTTTTGAACTACAGTATCATCCTATGTTTATGGCCATTAATACTTATATTTCTTGGTATTGAAATTATTGTTTCATATTTAGTAAAAAAGGAAGAAGATATGAGATATGACGGCTGGGCTATTGCATTAACAATCATACTATCTTTTTTTGCAATGGCTATGGCAGGAGCAGAATTTATAATTAACCATTTTTCCGAGTTTAAGAATTTACTGTAATACTAAGAAAAATCATTTCGGTATATTTTAATTTCACTTTTTTATATTTTGAAATAATCTATGCAGTTTCTCTACTCCATCAAATAACCTGGGTCCAGGTCTGCAAATCGTGTCACAAGAAATAGGATAAATTCTGTTCTCTTGAAAAGCCGTTAATTCTTTCCATTCATTGGTTATGATATCATCTATAGTCCTATGACAAATGGGTCTTTTCAAAATACAGTCTTTACATTTTAACGGCAGCTGCTGTCCTTTTTTTACGCCACAAAAAAGTATCACTTCCGGGTCAAACTTTTTTATTTTCTCCCAATGTACCTTGACGTAGTAATCATTTGATTGTAAATCCATCAATTGAGCCCCCGCCAGTTTCAAAGCATCATATTGAAAAGACCTGGGTCCAAGCATAACAAAAGGGTCTTTAGTCATTAAGGGCAAAACCTTCGGGTTTGTTAGGATAGACTTTTGTCTTAGTTTATCTACCCTTTCCTTCAAGATATTTATGATTTGTTGTACGGTAATTTCAGTGTGACTAATATATCCTAATTCGCTCATGAGCATAAAAATATCATCTACACTTACAGGAGTAGCAACAAGAACTTTTATTTTTTTATTCTGTAGTTCTTCGATGATTTTTCTGTGTAAAGCTCCATCAGCTAAAACGACATCCGGCTCAAGAGAAAGAATTTTTGACAGTTGGGGATGAGCAAATGTCCCAATCTTGTACTTGAATTTTGCTTCCTCTGGATAATTGCAATGTTCTGTTACCCCTACTATCCTTTCCTCTAATCCTAAATAGTACAGAATTTCGGTAGCAGAAGGAATCAGGGAAATAATTCTTTGAACCGTTTTTGGACGAACATTATTAATAGGCATATCTGAATCACCCCCAAAAAAGACTATATTTATAGGCGAGACCGGTTCTTGAATGTCCGTGCCCGTTCTGTACACTTAGCAAACTAATCCTAACCCAAGTAATCAGCAATTATGTTCCATTGTTTCAGCTTTTCTTCATACTTCATTGTATGGGCCGGGCTGGTGGACGGCAATAATCTATAATCCAAGTCAGATCGATTGCAACCCACTTGTTTTTTATATAATTCATGGGCTTTAGCTCCATTAAATACTACTAATTTCAGATTAGGGTAATTGCTGTAAAGGAATTCAAAATCGTTTACCGATGCTTTCTTAATATTGGAATCCAAGCTGCCTATCCGCCGGCACTTATCAATAACATCCCAAAGTGCTATGCCCTTGTTCCGAATAAACTCAAGCCGGCTGTCATAGCACTGTTCCAATGGTGTTGAAAAAACCTCATAAATAATTTTCCAAAACTGATTCCGGGGGTTGGCATAATATTTCTGCTCAGTAATTGACTGAACCCCGGGCATTGAACCGAGCACAAGGACCCGGGAATTCGGATTAATAATGGGCTGAAATGATACGACTTCACTCATAAGTTTTCTGATACCACCGCTCCTGGCTTAATATTTTTACTTTAATAGTTTGTTACAGCTCCCAACTACCCTTTATCAATGGAAGATTACTCAAATACTGTTAAAATAATCATTTAGCCCCTTGATAATGCCCTCAACGATTTTATTCTGATAATCATCAGTATTGAGGGCCTGGTCTTCTGCCGGATTTGTCAGGAATCCCATCTCAATCAAAACAGCCGGTACTTTGGACCAATTAAACCCTGTCAAATCATTTCTTGCCACAATCCCCCGTGATCTTCCGTTTGTGCTCTCAACTAATCCGTTCAGGACGAAATTAGCTGCCAGTTTGCTTTTATTAATCATTTCTTCATTAGTAATATACTTATTTCCGGGATAGAGAACAGAAATCCCCGTGACAGATGAATCTTCCGAGCCGTCGGCATGAATTCTCAGAGAAATATCCGCGGAATTTTTATTTGCTGTCTCAGCCCGCTCAATATTGCCTAAATCAGTCTCATTGCTTTCCCTGGTCATAATCACTTCAGCCCCAAGTAATCTCAACTTATCCCTGATTTTTGCCGACACGGTCATTGTCAACTGATATTCAGGTATTTTTGTCGATACCCCCACTGTTCCATATGCCGTTGCGGGTTTTAGGATTTCACTTGCAGGCGCTATCTTTTCATACCGGACAGGATGGTTTGGATTACCATGCCCGGCATCAATACATATCACTTTTTCCTTGAAAACATTATCATGGACTCCCTTTGACACTTCCGGTTGATTTTCCCCCGTTGTCGATGCTTCGTTTTCCACATGAGGCGGCGCCGTCTCAAACATTGTAATAATAGATTTCGCACAGCCAACTGTAAATATAATGATAGCCAGGATAATTACCGGCAATTTTATTGCCGTTTTTAATTTAATCATAGTTAATTTCCCATCTTTCCAGAGGACAAAGCATTAAAAAATTACTCACTCATTTATCCAGGTCAGATTGATTTCAACCCACTTGTTAGTTTGAAGATATATCTCTTTTGCTAAATGTCAGCAATCCAAATATAGCAAATAATATAGCAGCAAGCAACAAACCAATTACCGGTTGTAAAGTAATTTCTTTTGTTGGATATACGTGTGCAAAAGGAGAGAGAGAAAACACCGCATCGGATACCGCCTGCTGCTCCCAGAAAAACTCGATCAGGATAGATACACCCAGCACAGCATAACTAATCCCTGCCATAGCACGAGGGACAAGTCCAAACAGAAGTGCCGTTATCCCGGCTATTACCCATACAGCCGGGATTTTTACCACTGCCTCGGCAAACAGACGCGCAAATTCTCCTGAATCTCCGGCAGATAGTGCTGCACCTATCCCTACTGCCAAACCCATGCCAGTGATAATCACTGCTATTCCCACAAAAGAAATGAACAGGTGACTCATGGCAAAATTTAATCTGGAAACCGGTAAGGCGAGTAATGTCTCGGCACGCAAGGATATTTCCTCTAATCTCATACGCTGAGTTGCCAGGATAGAGTATATGCTTATTAGCATGCAAATGACATAGATCATCAGCGACATAAAGGCGCGGTCTGTACCGCCAAGCCGCTCCACAAACTCCGTAAAGCCTGGAGCAGTGGAAGTAATATCAGCCATAGTTTGAGATACGCTTCCTAAAGCCAAACCTATTAATCCAAAGAAGCTTAACCACGAAATAAATAATCCCTTTTGCAGGCGCCAGGAAAGGGCAAGCGGCGTCTTAAATTGCGGTCTTGCCGCAGCACGTCCGGTCCGCTCGGGGATAAAACCTGCGCCAACATCCCGTATCGACGATAATTTAAATGAAAGCAAGACAAACAAGGCGATGATCGTGGCGGCAATAAGCAAAACACCAAAGCGTTCCCCGGCAAAGGAGCGAATTAATAACGGCCACTCCAGCGGCGAGAGGTACATTAATCCCCCCATATTGCCACTAAGGTTCCAGCCAATATGAACTACCATAAGAAATGCAAGTAAGGCAATCGATAAATAAGTTGCCGACCGCGCATTTGTAAATATCTGGGTAAACATTCCGGCAGCGGCCGCAAAGAAGCAACCACAAGCGCTTATTGCCAAAGCGTGCGCCAGAGAACCTGTAAAACCTAAGCCTGTCGCCAGCATACCCACCAGAATTAAGGCAGCCATCACTAGATTGATCCCAAAGGCAGAGACCAGTACAGCCGCAAGCCCTGCCTGCCTTCCCACGCAGACTGAACCAAGCAGTTCGCGTCTGCCGTCTTCCTCCTCTCGTCGAGTGTGACGTACGACCATGATGAAACTGAATATTGCTGAGAGCAAAGAGCACATCACTTTTGTGCGCCAAGCTGTATACCCGGCGATACTTATAGCGAGTACTTTTCCATGCATACCGATAACCATGGGGTCATTTAAGGTAGTGCCAATCTCCAGGAGTGACTCTTTGGTAGGAAACATGGCGCTGGTTGTTAAAGCTGTGGTCAGTACCAACAGTGCGGGAAGCAAAATCCATACAACCAAGAACACTCGATGCTGGCGCAGATTAAGCTTAATAAGCCTTCCTGTTGCGTAATAATCATTTATTAACATAGATGCACCTCCGGTCTTACTTGTTGGAGTAGTGACGTATGAAGAGGTCTTCAAGGGTTGGCGGGGCACTTTGTAACGCTGTCACACCATAACCCGCCAAATGTTTCAGCACCGAGTTCAACTGTATATTGTCTACGCTAAAGCGCATACGTCCTCCGACATACTCCAAACCATGAACGCCCGGAATAGCTGCCAAGCTCTCGACAGGGATAGACGTTTCCGCTGTTATCATTGTACTGGCTATATGCCGAAGCTCGGATAATGTCCCTTGCTCCACAATCTTTCCTTCTTTGATTATGCTTATGCGATCACACAGTCTTTCCACCTCGGCCAAGATATGGCTGGATAGAAAGACAGTCTTGCCCATTTTTTTGGCCTCTCGCACACATTGCAGGAATACCCCTTCCATCAGGGGATCAAGTCCGGATGTAGGTTCGTCAAGGATTAGCAATTCCACATCTGAGACTAAAGCAGAAATAAGCACTACCTTTTGACGGTTTCCCTTGGAATAAGTCCGGCATTTCTTAGATGGATCAAGGTTAAATAATTCAAGCAGTTCTGCGCGGTGTTTAGGGTTAAAGCTGCCTCGCAAACGGCCCAGTAGGTCGATAACCTCCCCACCCGTCAGATTTGGCCAGAGATTGACATCACTGGGTACATAGGCAAGGTGTTTATGAAGATCCACTGCATCCTGCCATGGATCTCCCCCGAGCAGTTTAACATCACCGCTGTTTTTATGCAGAAGCCCTAGCAGTATCCGTATTGTGGTTGATTTGCCCGCACCGTTAGGCCCGATAAAGCCGAACACCTCGCCCTCCGGCACTTCTAAATTAATACCATCCAGTGCCCGGAATTTGCCGAAGTTTTTTACAAGGTTACTGATTTTGATTACAGACATGACCAATCCTCCTTTATTTGTAAAAACATCTGCGGAGCAAACTGATATATTCATCCACCTCTTTGAGAAAACGGTCATATTCCGGTTCATAGTCTTCGAGTGTTTTCTCAGGGCTGGCCTCCCTGGCAGCGTAGCCTTCCATGGTGAAAACTATCACGTCAATAGCCTTCTTGGGATCAATATCATCTTTAAAAAGAGAAACGTCCACATCGTTAAATAGCTTTGCGTAAACATTCTCAGAAAAGTCCGCCTTTCGCTTGTTGATCTCAACAGCAGTATCGTCATTCTCACGCAGATACAACGCAGTTATAAAGGCAAAAATTGCCGGGTATTTATGCACAAGGTCGATTTTTAACAAGACTATCTGCCGCCAACGCTCCAAAATGTCACGCTGCTTAAGGTTGATAAGGCTGAAAAACTCTGCTAAAACGATTTTCAAGGCATATTCATGCAAAAACAGGAAAAGATCTTTTTTGGTGTTGAAATAATGAAACAGTAATCCCTTTGATATACCCGCCTCGCGAACGATTACATCGGTTGAGGCTTTTTTAAAACCCTTCGAGAACTCGTTCATGGCTGCATTTAATATGCGATCACGTTTGTCCGCGGCCAAGGACATTATTTTGTGTTTTTCCAGATGATCATTTGTGTTCAACGAATATCACCCCATTCAAACAATGGATATTGACTTATTTGGTCAATTAAATAATATGTTGATTGACTGAAT
>DATMXV010000130.1:0-18323 GCA_035561335.1 Desulfitobacteriaceae bacterium | reverse complement strand
ATTCTAAACTAATAATCTCAAAACTGCCCTAACATTTTTCGACAAAATATCCCTACCAGCGCAATTGTTCCAACTCCTTGCGGCTGAGTTCAATCGCCTTCATAACCGCCTCAGGGGCCGGCCCCCCTGTAACCTGCCTGGAACGGACACAATTTTCAATTTTTATATCCTCAAAAAGATCAGTACTGAAAACCGGTGATAATTCTTGATATTCCGCCAATGTCAGATCCTCAAGCCCCAGATTCTGCTTACTGCAATATAATACAATCCGTCCCACTAATTCGTGGGCATCACGGAAAGGAACGCCTTTTTTTGCTAGATAGTCTGCCAGGTCCGTGGCATTGGTAAATCCGCCTTTTGCTCCCTGCGCCATAACCTCAGTTCTTACTTTCATCGTACATAACATCGGCTCCATGACTGAAAGGGATTTCTGGACGGTATCCACAGCGTCAAATACCCGTTCCTTATCTTCCTGCAGATCTTTATTGTAAGCCAAGGGCAAGCCTTTCATAACTGTCAGGAGAGCGATCAAATCCCCATAAACCCTGCCGGTTTTACCTCTGATCAATTCAGCTACATCCGGGTTCTTCTTTTGCGGCATAATGCTGGAACCGGTAGAATAGCCGTCATCCAGCACAACGAATTGAAACTCGCCGCTTGACCACAGGATTAATTCTTCACATAAGCGGCTGAGATGCATCATTATAATTGAAACCGCCGCTAAAAATTCCAAAGCAAAATCCCGGTCACTTACACCGTCCAAGCTGTTCAAAGTTACACCGTCAAAATCCAGTTCCTTAGCGACCTCTTCCCTCCGCAAGGGAAAAGTCGTCCCGGCCATAGCTCCTGAACCCAGGGGAGATAAATTAAGCCGCTTCCTCGTATCCTTTAAGCGTCCTAAATCGCGTATAAACATTTGCACATAAGCCATAAAATGATGAGCCAGGGTAATCGGCTGCGCTTTTTGCAAATGTGTATAACCGGGCATCCAGGTTTCCAGATGCTCTGCAGATAATTTCAGCAAAGTCCGGATAAGTTTAAGTAAAAGCTCTTTGGTTACATCAATTTCTTCACGCAGGAAGAGTTTTAAATCCAAGGCTACCTGGTCATTACGGCTGCGGGCAGTATGCAATTTTTTCCCCAATATCCCGATTTTCCCGGTTAGTAGTTTTTCTATATTCATGTGGATGTCTTCCGCCCCAATTTCAAACTCAACCAGGCCGGCCTCAATTTCCCCTAAAAGCTCTTGTAAAGCCACAATAATTGCCTCGGTTTCTTCAGGGGACAATATCCCTATGGAACCTAACATCCGGGCATGAGCAATACTGCCCTGAATATCTTGCTTATATAAACGTTGATCAAATGAAATGGATGAATGAAAATCTTCTACAAGTGAGTCTGTATTCTTTTCAAAACGTCCTCCCCAAAGTTTCATATCGCACCACCCTTACATGGATTAAACCAGCACTGGCGCCAAGCCTAAGCTCAAGCGCCAGCTAAAAATTACTTTTTACGCAAACCGGATTTTTCCTCCATGAGAGCCCTTACCTTTAATGGAAGTCCAAACAGGTTGATAAATCCTTCCGCATCTTTCTGATTATAAACCCCATCCCGTCCAAAGGTAGCAAACTCTTCATTGTAAAGGGAATAAGGAGATTCAGACCCTGCCAGGATGCAATTACCCTTGTAAAGTTTCAGGCGCACAGTGCCGGTTACATTGCGCTGGGTAACGTCAACAAAGGCATCCAAGGCCTGGCGAAGCGGGGAGAACCAAACCCCGTTATAAACCATCTCCGCATATTTTAGAGCAATTTGTTCTTTATAATGCAAGGTGATACTGTCAAGTGTCAAGTGCTCCAAGGCCTGATGGGCAGCGTATAAGATTGTGCCGCCGGGAGTTTCATAAACCCCGCGGGCCTTCATCCCCACCAAACGATTTTCGACTATGTCTGCTATCCCCACACCGTTTTGACCGCCCAGTTGATTCAAGGTTTCCAATAGTTTAAGCGGCGGAAGCTGGACACCATCCACAGTTACCGGGATTCCCTGTTCGAAGCCTACTTCTACGTAGGCTGGTTTATCCGGGGCATCTTCGGGAGCTACGCCTAACAGGAAGAGCTCACGTTGGGGCTCATTCCAGGGATCTTCCAAATCAGAGCCTTCATGGCTGAGGTGCCAGATGTTGCGGTCCATACTATAGGACTTACTCACAGCCGCAATCTCAATACCCCGGGCTTTAGCATATCCAACCGCTTCTTCCCGGGACTTGATATCCCAGATACGCCAGGGCGCGATGATCTGAATGTGGGGATTTAAAGCCTTAATGCCTAATTCGAAACGGACCTGATCGTTGCCCTTGCCGGTAGCACCATGACAAATAGCCACAGCCCCTTCTTTTTCAGCAATCTCAACCAGCTTTTTGGCAATCAAAGGCCGGGCGAAGGAAGTGCCCAGCAAATATTTTCCTTCATATACGGCCCCGGCTTTAAGGGTGGGGTAGATGTAATCTGTAATAAACTCTTCCCGTAAATCTTCAATATAGAGTTTATAAACACCACTCTTGCGTGCCTTTTCCTCAAGCGGGTCAAGTTCCTCTCCTTGTCCCAGATTGGCAGCAACCGCAATAACTTCATAACCGTAAGTTTCTTTAAGCCAAGCTGTAATAACCGACGAATCCAAACCACCGGAATAAGCTAAAACTACTTTTTTCAAAACGTTATATGCCTCCATTCTTGAATAATTGTCAAGTTTTTTAGCGAAATCAGTCTGATACCTTTTAATAATTATACAAGTTCTTACCTGCGGCTTCAATTTTTCCTTCTGAAAAACCTTTTCTATCCCGTCCAGACCTGGTTAAACACCCTGTCCAGAATTTCCAGGGCCTGATCGATCTCATCTTCCCGGACATTGAGCGGGGGCAGGAAACGCAAGGTTAAACCACCGACACAATTGATAAGAAGCCCTTGTTGCCGGCAAGCCTCAACGATTTCCGGCCCGAATTTGGGAACAGGCCAGCCCAGGATCATCCCCTGGCCTCGGATCATTCCCCCGGTTTGATATTTCCCGGCTAATTTCTCCAGACCTTTGCAGAAGTAGGCGGATCTTTCCTGAACACTGTCTAAGAAGCCCGCATCAAGGATTATATCCAGAACAGTACAGCCTACCGCCGTTGCCAGGGGATTTCCGCCAAAGGTTGAAGCATGGTCACCAGGCTGAAATGCTGCTGCTGCTTTATCGGTAGCCAATAAAGCCCCGATAGGGACACCGCCGCCCAAAGCCTTGGCCAGAGTCATAATATCAGGGGTTACCCCACTCCATTCATGAGCAAAAAGTTTCCCCGAGCGGCCAAGTCCGCACTGAACTTCATCATAAATCAACAAAGCGCCATATTTATCACAAAGCCTGCGTGCTGCCTGCAAAAATTCCTTGTCTGCAGGATAGACGCCGCCTTCTCCCTGAATTGGCTCGATCAGGACAGCCGCGGTCCGGTCATTGATCTGAGCTTCCAGACCGGCTCTATCATTCAGCTTCACATAGGAGAACCCTGCCGGAAGAGGTTCATAACCCTCCTGATATTTCTGCTGGCCAGTTGCCGTCAATGTTGCCAGGGTCCGGCCATGAAAAGAATTCTCCAGGGTGATTATCTCAAATTTTTGCTCTCCATAATTTTTTTTGGCATACTTCCGGGCCAGTTTTATAGCTCCCTCATTAGCCTCCGCTCCGCTGTTACAAAAGAATACTTTATCGGCAAAAGAATTGGCAACCAGACGCTCAGCCAAAGCCACTTGATTAGGGATCCAGTACAAATTGGAAATATGCAGCAACAGCTGCGCCTGCTCCTGAATAGCGGCGACAATTTTCGGGTGGCTATGGCCTAAAGAGTTAACAGCCAGGCCTGTTAAAAAATCCAGGTATTTTTTATTTTCCGCATCCCATACCCAGGAACCTTCCCCGCGCACCAGCGCCATGGGCAGTCTTCCATAGGTATTCATCACAACAGCCTTACCGCGCGTAATTATTTCTTCAGTATAAATTCCTTCCAACATCCTAATCCTCCCCCACAAACATTGTCCCAATTCCACCGTCAGTGAACAACTCCAGCAAGATGGCATGCGGCAACCGTCCGTCAAGAATATGGACACTCCCTACTCCTTCTTCCAGGGCATCAACGGCACACTCTACCTTAGGCAGCATTCCTCCGCTCAATATCCCCTCTTCGGCAAGAGAAGCAACTTCAGTTTTCCGAATCGTTGCTATGAGGGAAGCAGGATCATCAATCCTACGCAACACCCCGCTGACATCTGTCAGCAAAAGTAATTTATCGGCCTGTAAGGCCCCGGCAATCCTGCCGGCAGCCGTATCGGCATTAATATTATAGGATTCACCGTTTTCCCCGTCAGCAACAGGAGAAATCACCGGAATATATCCCTGGTCCAACAAAGCCTTGATAATTTCGGGCGAAACTTTTTGAATTTCCCCAACGTAGCCTAAATCGATTTCTTCAAGTTTACCGTCACTGGTGGTCATCTGCATTGGTTTTTTCACAACTCTTAATAATTGGGCGTCTTTACCGGTCAGGCCAACTGCTTTCCCCCCAAAACAATTCAGAAGGGAAACTATCTCGGTATTTAGTTTACCAACCAGAACCATCGTCGCTATCTCCATGGTTTCGGCATCAGTTACCCTTAACCCCCTGATAAACTGACTCTCTTTGCCAACCTTGCTCAACATGGCATTAATCTCCGGCCCGCCGCCATGAACAAGCACCGGCCGAATTCCCACAGAATGTAAAAGAAGGACATCAAGCATCACTGACTCCTTAAGGAGAGGATCAATCATAGCGTGGCCGCCGTATTTAATAACGATTGTCTTGCCGGCAAATTTTTGTATATAAGGCAGGGCTTCCACTAAAACCCTGGCTTTAACCAAATCATCCTGCTTTGTAAGCATCTTTTAAACAACCCCCAAAACAATGCATAATTCATAATGCAGAATGCCTAATTGTAAATTGGACATTATCATTATGCTGTGTAATTAATTGTGTTTTTTACTAAATTATAAATACGATGAAGCTTAATTATAATACTGTCAATTGTTATTCTCATGGCTTGGTTATGAATATCAATTCAGCATTGTGCAATGTTATTGTTCGTTCTTGATTATGAATTATGAATTGTGCATTATGCATTACGTCGTGTAGCTGCCATTGATTT
Organism: Desulfitobacteriaceae bacterium; assembly: GCA_035561335.1. Lineage (GTDB taxonomy): Bacteria > Bacillota > Desulfitobacteriia > Desulfitobacteriales > Desulfitobacteriaceae > UBA2264. The sequence continues at coordinate 13,110 of DATMXV010000130.1, read as the reverse complement.
TGACATAATCATAACTCAAATCACAACCCCAGGCCCTGGCGGTTTCGGCCCCGGCCCGGAGATCAATCCTGATAACAATATCTTTAGCCGCAAGGATCTTTTTTGCTCTGGTTTCGGAAAAACTGACACCCTGCCCATCCCTGGCGACAAGTAAATCTCCCAGCCGGATGGATACAGTATTGGGGTTAAAATCCGCTCCCGAATATCCCATGGCGGCAATAATCCGTCCCCAATTGGCATCTTCTCCAAATAAAGCAGTTTTGACCAAACTCGAACCACAGACACTTTTAGCAGTTTTTCGGGCGTCCTCCCGGGTCTTGGCTCCCACTACCCGGACTTCGAGAAATTTGGTTGCCCCTTCCCCGTCCCTGGCAATTTCCTGAGCCAGCCAGAAACACATAGCCCTGACGGCTTCCCGGAAATGAAGCAAATCTTCCCCGCTCGGTTTAAGGCCCGAAACACCGTTTGCCAGGAAAAAGACCGTGTCATTCGTACTCGTATCCCCGTCAACTGTCACCATATTAAAACTGTCTTCCACAGCACTCTGAAGCAAGCCCTGCAATTCAAGGGCAGATATCTGAGCATCTGTTGTCATAAATCCCAGCATTGTTCCCATATCAGGATGAATCATTCCTGAGCCTTTGGCCATGGCGCCCAAACGAATTGTCCCACCCTGGCCCTTGATTTCCAGGGCATTTTCCTTGACAGTCAAATCAGTAGTCATAATAGCCAGGGCTGCTTTATGGGCAGATGTGATCTTAACAGTAAAACCCTTTTCGGCTTTTTGTTCAACTTCACACTTTTGCCCGTTCAGTTCAGTCACTGCCTCTTCTATCCCCTGGAGAATCACGGGCAGAGGCATCTCCACACCGATTACCCCTGTTGAAGCCACCAGGATATTCTCGCTGGACAAATTAAGACAAGCTGCCGCTTTTTCGGTCATTGCCAAAGCAGCCCGGTCTCCTGCCTCACCTATACAGGCATTGGCATTGCCACTATTGATAACAACAGCCTGGGCCAAGCCATTTTGGATATGTTTTTGGGATAACAAAACCGGATGGGCTTTAACCAGGTTGCGGGTAAACACCCCCGCAGCCCGGGCCGGAACCTCAGAATAAATTACCGCCACATCGTATTTGTTAACATATTTAACTCCGGCCTGGACACCGTTGGCCCAAAAACCCTGTGGGGCGCCGACTCCTCCCGGAATCCATTCCCAGCATTTTTCGCTTTTTTTGTTCAATGACATTTCCCAGTCTCCTTCATAAAACACGTGATCTGATATATAATCCGTTTCCCAGCCCCATACCGCAGAACCTTGGCCGAGAACAATTAGATTTCAATGAAAGCAATTAGCGGAATTTGTGGAGCGAACGCAGATGATATGGCGTGAAGCACGCCAACGGGACTTGTCCATGGATGGACTGATGCAGCTTTGCCACGACTTGAACACGGATGTTCTGATTAGCCACTGCCACGGATGGCAAATAAGTGGCGTGATGGCATCAAAAGCTGCAAACATTAATGTATTGCCCAGAGGTTTTGGCGTGTAGCCCTATCATCAAGTACATTAGTCTCCAGTGGAGACTAATGCCACGAGGCAAACTTGAAAGTTATTCTTGTGTCGAGTGGATTCAGCAAATGCAGCGCTTGTGAACACGATAGTGTCCAGTGGACACTATCGCCGAAGGTGCTTGCCCCAAACGAACACTGACACCGTAGGATGTAATAGTGCTTCATTATAACTAGTTACGGCCAAATTCCAGTTGCCATTAACCCGCGCCCCTCCGGCAAGTCAAAAAGGATATTCATGTTTTGAATTGCCTGCCCGGATGCACCTTTTACCAAATTATCAATTGCCGCCACCATTATTGCCCGACCGGTACGCTGATCAAGTGTTAACTGTAAAAAAACCTGATTGCTGCCATAGGCAAATTTCGTTTGCGGCCAAGTACCTTTTGGCAATACATGGACAAACTGCTCATCAGCATATTTTTCCTGCCAGCAAGTACGCAGATCCTCTTCCTCAACCCCATCACAGACTTCAGTATAAATAGTCGCTAAAATACCTCTGGTCATCGGAACCAGATGCGGTGTGAAATTCACGACAACCGGATGTCCCGCAGCCCGCGAAATTTCCTGTTCAATCTCCGGGGTATGCCGATGCTGAGCTACACCGTAAGCCTTAATATTTTCGTTAACCTCAGAATAGTGCGTTCCCATACCGGCTCCCCTGCCCGCACCCGATACCCCTGATTTAGCGTCAATTATAATAGAATCAGGACGCAGCAAACCTTTATGCAAGAGCGGAACCAAGGAAAGCAGAGTGGCTGTCGGATAACACCCCGGATTAGCCACGATTGATTTACCCCGGATTTCTTTTCTGTATAACTCCGGTAAACCGTAAACAGCTTCCTTGATAAAATCCGGCTCCGGATGTTCCAGGTTATACCATTGCTGATAAACTTCAGCAGAGACCAATCTGAAATCAGCCCCCAGATCAATAACCCTGGCTCCCAAACCTAAAAATTCCCTGATTTTTCCGGCTGTAATACCATGGGGCAAGGCACAGAAAAGCACATCTAAATCGGGGACATTCGTATCCGCAATTAAAGTCCCTAGCGACTGCTCACAGAGGTGGGGACAAATAGTTTCATATTCAGATCCTGCAACGCTGGAAGACCCCAAATAGGTCAATTCTGCATCAGGATGTTGCCGTAAAAGCCTGATTAATTCCTGACCGGTATAACCTGTAGCTCCCAAGATCCCAACTTTCACCTTAAATCCTCCTATCCCGTATAGACCTTGTTCTCATATCAAAAACAATAAGTATTTTATCATAAAAGTATTAAATCATCCATTTTGTGCTGATTATAATTATACAGTATTCTGTATAATTATTCAATATGTTATTCCTTAAAATTGTTGTCCTGCCAGACGTATAAAAACTCCCCCGCTTGCCCAATAGAAAAACAGTAAGGCAAGACAGGTCGTTTCTTAGATAATTTTACAAATAAAGAGCACCTGCCTTGATTAGACAGATGCTCTTCAACCCTTGGTATTACTCCTTAATCGGAGCTTTATTACGATATCCTAAGGTTTTGCTTTCAGACCGGTACATAACTATAAATAGTACCGGAATACTTATCAAATACCAGGAATAATTGAACCATAAAATTTCAATTAACGACTTAATATCGGCGAGGATAATAACCTTCGAGCCAATATTTTCCCAAAGATAACTCTGCCAGGCGCTTGGAAAATAGTTTAAAATCAAGGAAGGTAAATTTTCTAAAAAAGCAAGCAGGACATAACCCCTGAAATAAAAAATTAATACCTGGATAAGAACGGAAATCATTAAAAAGCCAAGTAAAACCAAACCCCAGCGCTTGCGGGCCGCCAACATTAATTGTTCCTGGAAATTCAGAGGGTGTTCCAGAATATGATGCATTACATTCACTTTAATACTTTGTAATCTGCTCTTGTCGATAGGTTTGTCCTTGAACAGTTGGTTCCAGAAAGTCTCCGTTCCGTGCATGAATACCCCTCCTTGCTAATTCCCGCCGTAATTTTTCTTTTCCCCTATGCAAATAGGTTTTTACCCGACTGACCGGCAGTTTGAGAACTGCAGCGATTTCTTCGTAACTAAGGTCCTGATGATAACGCAGATACAAGGCCTGGCGGTAATATTCAGGTAATCCCTCCAGGATTTTATTAATTACCAGGGCATGTTCTTTAGCCAGCCAAATCTCTTCCGGCCCGGGCAATCCGTCTGCCAAAATACTATCAAATGTTGCAACAACTTCATGCCGTCGTTTACGCAGGATATCTATAGCTTTATTTCGACCAATAGCATATAACCAAGCCCGAAAAGTATACTTCTCCGAATATCTCCATAAATTTCGATAAGCAGCTAAAAATGTATCTTGAGCGCAATCAAAAACCTGATCATCAGAAGCAAGGAAATTACGTAAAAAATGAATTAAAGGCTCTTGATAACGTTCAACTAAGAAAGCATATTGCTCCTGTCTGCCCGTTAAAACCTGGCGTATCAATTCAGCATCTTCCATGCCTTTTGCGCTCCTATCATCTTCAATCTCCGGCTTAAAAAGTTTATATCTTAAATACGAAGCATTGACTGCTAAAGTTTCAATAAAAGTATTCTTTACAACCCGGGGATTTCCTGTATTTGAGCATTAATACTCCTATTTATTAACCCTACCCGGCGTACTCTTGCTGCTGCCGAAATCTCAAGCTCAGCATTGGCAAACAGTTCCGGCCAATCTTCCTGGATTTCTTTAAACTGCCGGGGGTGCTCAATGTAAAAGCGTTCTCCTATCCCAAATACATCGGTCTGATATTGTTGGGCTTTCATCAATACTGCCCGGGTTTCCTCTTTAATCTGAGAAGCTATAGCTGACTCCAGGGAACTGATAGTTTCCTGATCCAGTTTCAGTTCCCTGGACAACATATCCCTGCTTCCGGTTTGTTCAATCAGATTGGCTTGACAGGTTATCTTAATTTGAATCAATAGCTTTTGATCTTTCAGTTCGGTATGGATTTTCCTCTTGCCAGTCAACATATAAAAAGATATGTACTTTTGCTTTTCTTCAAGCTCATCCGCCTGAGCTATAGTTAAGATTGTATGTTTAAACTTTTCGGTTATCCATAAAAGTCCCCGGGTTTCCAAACCATTAAACCACCCTATCAATTGATCACCCTTAAATACCCCGCTTCCTTCCAGCTTGATTTCCGAACCGTTAACATCCTGTTCTCCTTCGTCGGAGACTGTAGTTAAGCGGGCAGCAACAGGGGAGCTGCTCCGGCTGGACAGAGCAAGCATAACTTCATTTAAATTGCTGGGATAAGCCACAGAATTCTCGTGCCTGTACCTGAACAGGCTTTCAATGGTCAGTGAGGGTATTCCGGTTAATTTGGGGTTGGTTTCCAGGATATTCTTTGCCCTGCCCGGAGTAACTGTAACCCAAATGGTCCTCCTTAATTGAGGAAGCCGGTCAAATACATCAAGCAATTCGTCTACTCCTCTTCTTGCTGCCTCTTCCCCGATGATTATCGAGGTTTGCTGGCCAAAAAATAAATAATCACCTGAGATTGTATTAAGTTCGGAAAAAGCATCCGAAACCGTTTTTCCCTTGGCTGAAACAGCCCAGACCCTCTCCCTGGAACCGCCGCCACCGACTGCAGTACCCCCTCCTGCACCTGATGTTATCGCTTCGGGACGGATTAGTTGGGCCGTCACTTCCAGTAAATCGGAATCGTCAACAGTATCAATAGCTACCGAACCCACAAAACCGAGTTGATTAATTTCCCGCCGGCTCCAGCAACCGCTTAACGGAAGCACAAGCACAAGCAACAGTACCAGAAAACTGCTGCGTCTAAAGAATTTATTCATGATTGTTTGGCTCCTTGGGATTTTATACCATTTTTTACCCCCAGCCCCCTGATAACTGCCACCAGCAGCAAAAAGGGAGGTATCAGGAATTCGTGTACGGCGGCATAGGGTGCCCAGATTCTGTCTACATAGTCGACAAACATGGGATAACTCCGATAATTGAGGGCCGACACCCCTATATATAATGCAATCATCGGAATAACCAACAACTGATATTTTTTGAAATTAAACAACTGGGCCGTGCCCAAAACTGAAAAATAAAACCAGGCGGTACTCATCGTAAAAACTGCGCCAACCCAGATTAAGACCAATAAGACCTCAATACGCTGAATAATATCAGCAATATTAATCATTTTTACCAACTTAACTGTCGGAAAGGAGATGCGGCCTCCTTCAAACGGACCAAACACGGCCAGACACCCTGCTGTATTCAGTCCATAGATTAAACTTAGAATTATGACTGCATAAAGGTACGCCTTCTTTCCCCGATGGGGCTGGTTCACATAGGGAATCAGCATTGCCAGGGCCAGAATCATGCAGCCGTGGTAGGAGTTGGAGGTGCGCGCACCCCGCAAAACCGGTGCTATCCCATTAGCCAGAAAAGGGCGAAAATGATTCAGGTCCATTTCTTTGGAAACCAACAGGGTAATAATAATCAGGGAACCTATGGTTATGGGAATAAACCAAACATGTAACCTGCCGATTGTCTCCAGGCCATTGTAAACTGTATAGGCAATAAGCAGACCGGTAATTGATAAAAACACGGACATCGGAGTATCAGGCATCAAACAAGATACCAAAAAAGCAGCCAATTCATAGAGGATAACTGAACCTGTCCAAAAGAAAAACAAAGTAACCGCAAACCCGATGACTTTTCCCAAATACTTTCCCAGGATGGTTTCACTGTACTGAACAATGGTTTGCTCCGGAAACTTTCTGCCAAGTTTATCCACAATCAAGACCAATATCAAGATTGGAATCGTAATCAAGATTTGGACCAGCCAGGCATCTTCCCGGGCCCAATTAATTTCAAAGGCGGGTAAAACAAAAATTCCTGTTCCTAAAGCGAAGGCAAAAGCTATAATCGCCGCCTGCCCTACCGAAATTCTGCCCTTTTCCAGCATTATCTTTCCCTCCCGCCTATTCTTCAGGATTTTTAGGCTTTTGACCTGGTTTTTGTCGGACAAAATCCTGATGTCCGGTATCAAGAGGCCGGGTAGTCATAGCCCACCAGGGCGCCCTGATAAAGACATCTTTCTGTCCCGACCAGCTTGCAGGGGCAATAGGCGCCAAATAGGGAACGCCAAAGGACCTCAGGGTAGACATATGGACAAAAAGAGCAAAGCCGGCCACGATAAGGCCGTATAAACCTAAAGAAGCTGACAGCATCATAATTGGGAACCTCAGCAAGCGAATAGATATACCCAGAGAAAAAGCCGGGATGGTAAATGAAGCAATTGCCGTAGTAGAAACAATAATCACCATAGCCGGTGAAACAATCCCGGCTCTTACGGCTGCCTCCCCGATAACCAGTGCCCCTACAATACTTACTGATTGTCCGACAGGCCGGGGCAGACGCAAACCTGCTTCCCGCAAAATCTCAAAAGCTACTTCCATAATCATCGCTTCCACAAACGCCGGAAACGGTATCCCCTGCCTAGTTGTAGCAAGGGATAAAGCCAGAGTAGACGGTAACATTTCCTGGTGAAAAGTCAGGATAGCAATATACATGGACGGCAGAAAAAGGGTTACAAAAAAACTAATATACCTTAAGATCCTGACAAGCAAGACATAAATATACGATTGATAATAATCTTCATTAGCTTGTAAAAACTCGATAAAGGTTCCGGGAACAAGCAACGTATAGGGAGTACCGTCAGCCAGAATAGCTACTTTGCCTTCCAATAAATTGGCCGCAACAGTATCCGGCCGTTCTGTCGTCCTGACGGTAGGGAATGGGGAATAGGGAGCATCCTGAATCATTTCTTCAAGATAACCTGATTCCAGGATCCCGTCAATCTTAATCCTGGAAAGACGTTCCAGGACCTCATTGATAAGTTGTTTATCGGCAATCCCATCCAGATAAGCTATACAAACCTGGGTCTGACTTATTGTGCCAATTGTAAGCTCCTGAAATTTTAATTTTGGGCTTCTTAATTTTCTCCTGATCATTGATCTGTTTACCTGAAGCTTCTCAATAAAACCTTCACGAGGACCCCTGATCAGGGCTTCCGAAGCAGGCTCCCCAACGGAACGAAAACCTGTGTCGCTGCGGGCAAAAATAATTAAGGCTGTTTCCAAACCATCAATCAGGAGAACCGCATCGCCCAGAAGAATATGTCTTAATATTTGTTCCAAAACATTCTCTTCCGCGATCTCAGCAACAGAAAGGATATGCTCTTTGAGAAATTCCAAATTTAACTGTTCCGAACCGTTTAAATCAGCACAGCGGATTTCTAAAGCAAGGGCCTTGAGTACATTCTCGGCAATACTGGCAGTATCCGTGAGTCCGGAAATAAAAACCAGCACAGCCTTTTTTCGTTTACCTATCAAAAGGTCACGAAAGACCACGTCCGGACTATTACCCAAAGTTTGTTGAAGGACAAATTTATTTTTGCCGATATCATTGCTAACCCGCGCAGGAATATTTTCCGATCCCTGGTTATTTTCAGTTACCAGTATATTATCTGTTTCCTGATTCTTTTTTTGCTCCGGAATCTTTTTGTTGCGCCGGGTAACTGCCCTGTGAATTTTTATCATGCCTTTACTCCGTCACCTTAATTAGCCGTCGGCTTGGATAATACTTTGATTTTATCTTGTTCCAAACAGTCTGGGATTATACGATAAGCGGATTTGCCTAAAAAACAAGAAAGTTCCGGTTTAATTAACCGCAACTTCCCGTTAAGCTGTTTCTCACTTCATTAAAACAAGTCAAATTAAAATCCACATCAGTTATCCAGTTGCTTCCTCCTCGTTGCTGTTCGCATTACCATTATTACCGCATCTTGGCTCATCCCCAATTTTTCCGAAATCTCCGGAACCGGAAGGTCACAGTCAGCAAGTTCCAATATCTGCTGAAATTTTTCCGGCAAGGCATCCCTGTTATCTGAAGTATCCTTATCATCTGAAGAAAAACTATCCTCTGAAGTACTCTCATAATCTAAAGTGTCTCCATTATCTGAGATGCCCCTATTATCTTTGCTGTTAATCTCCTCTTGATTCACAAGTGTATTATGGCTGCAACAGGCAGTTAAGAACTGGTCCTGCGTTAATGACGGAGATAGTTTATTTTCCAATTTTTTATTCAGGGAGAGCATATCTTCTTCTAATTTGTGTATTTCACTTTTCAGACGGACCATGCCCTTCATGGCAATAATAATTTCATTATTGGGAAGATATTGCCATCTCCAACCTAATATTAAAAACACTACACCAATAAAAAAAAGAAGCACAGACAGGACTGTCACCTAATTTCCCCCCTGTATCATTTACCTGTATCAACTTCTGGTTTATGAAGTAAGTTCGCGTTCTCAGGTCAGATTCCCTGCTTTATCCTGAAAAATTCTCTTGTTCATGCTATTTTTCGCTTAAGCTAAGTTGTACTTTATCAAAATATCCACATAGGCCCTGATAAATTGACCATGCTAATTTTTGTTGATATTGAGGATCCTGCAGCAATTTCTCTTCTTCTAGATTAGAGATAAAACCCAGTTCAATCGTTACAGCGGCCTGCTGGGCCTTTTTCAGGATAAATAATTCTTTATTCCCTTTAGCTATTCTTTTACCGTTGACCATCTCATTCAGGGATTTTTGGATTGCTTGGGCAAGCTCTTTACTTTCCGGAGAATCAGAATAGTAAAAAACCTGGGGTCCGGTTAATCTTTCATTAGGATAGCTGTTAACATGAATACTTAAATACAAATCAGCTTTTGAATCCAATGCTATTTGAAGACGTTGGGCCAGATCTTCCCTTTTACGTTTTAATAGTCCTTCAGATGTCCCCAGGTCCCGGTCATCTTCCCTGACCATTATCGCTTTGCCCCCACCCTGTTGAACAAAACTTTTCAGCATTTGGGAAACCTGCAAAGTAATATCCTTTTCCAGGACCTTGTTCTTACTGACAGCACCAGGATCTACACCTCCATGACCGGCGTCAATAACAACAATCCTACTTCCCATTGTCCAGCTCCAGATCTTCTGATCCTTATGGCCAAATTTCCAAACTAATCCAAAGGAAAAAAGAATAATTAAAAGAAAAATTAAAATCAGCAAATTTCGGCTTTTTAAACTTTTCAGATTCCGTATATGCATGCCCATCCTCCTTCATATAAATCCTCGCTTTACCATATGGGAAGGATTTGCATAATATTCGAAATCAGTTCAACTTATCGCGGTTGCCTTTTTCAGCCAACAATCCTTTAAGGAAGTGTATTTATAAGGCTTTAACTTGGGTAATCCCTCAGTATTTTTACCCAAATATTCATATCTTCATAGCCTCCGCAAATATGACAGTTATTGATAAGCCTTCCGCTATACAAATAACCTAATTTGCTTAAAGACTTGTTGATTCCGATATTTTTTGCCCTGGAAAGGCTGTATGCTGTAGTAAAGCCGGCATGCTTTAATTCCTCTTCCAACCGGCAGATCAGTTCGCTTAAAATGTTCCTGCCCCTATACTCCGGATAAGTAGCGCAATCAGTTATTTCCGCATTCAGGTAAACTTTGTCCATGTCTGCCGAAGCAATACTGATAATTTTACCTTCCTCTTCCGCTACTATAAATAATATCTGCTCCCGCATAACTTTTTGCAGATAATCTTCACTGAATACCGGGGAGGGATAAGTTTCAAATACTGCTGAAAAAAGCTGGATCATCTGGGGAATATCCTTGGCAGCAGCCAGTCTTACCTTATAAGTTCCCTCTTTTGCTGAATTGAACCTTTTCGCATCTTGTCTGCAAAAATCAATAATCTTATTCTCTTCATTTTCATGAATTGATTTTTCCCGTTCCCTGTCAAGAAAAAACGAAATACAGGCTGCATCTTCTCCCTGAAAATAGCCGTCAATGATCCCCTCAATTACAAAACCACAATCCTGAAAAGGTATCAGAAACTGTTCCGGACAGTTGTAAATAATCTTGCCGAGCTTTTTCCGCCGGGCATAAGCAATAATTTCGTTGATTGTTATCGTGGAAATCACAAAAAAATTAAGGATTTTCAGTCTCTGATTGGAATAGTCTATATATAATTCTACAGTCTTAAAGGTTGTAAAAAAATTTTTCCGGTGATTATCTCGCACTATATTCATAGTACTGCTCCCTTTTGCTGATTCTGACATTTGTCTGCGGAATCAAACATACTTGTTCATCTCTGTACAGCTTTTCCAATCCCCGGTATTCTTTGTTGTTAAATTTAGCACATAGGCCGCATTCGTTGCATTGATGCGTTTTGTCCTTCGGCTCGGCATATGTGCTGATTACTCCTTCGAAATTCCTTAAAATAGCCTTTTCTGCAGAAAGAGAAATCAGGTATTGCGGGTTTACCGGGATCTTCCCGCCCCCACCCGGGGCATCTATCACAAATGTTGGTACTGCCAAACCGGAAGTATGACCCTGCAGCATTTCCATGATCTCTATCCCTACGGCAACTGATGTCCTGAAATGCTCGATCCCGGCCGACAGGTCACACTGATAAAGATAATAAGGTCTGATTCTGGTTTTCACGAGTTCCTGGACCAGATTGCGCATTATATAAGGACAATCGTTTATGTCTTTTAGAAGTACGGACTGGTTGCCAAGCGGTATCCCAATATCAGCCAGCTTCCCGCATGCTGTTTTAGCCTCAGGCGTCATTTCTTTGGGATGGTTAAAATGCGTGTTCAGCCAAATAGGATGGTATTTTTTCAGCATATCACAGAGTTTATCAGTAATTCTCTGGGGCATGACAACCGGGGTCCTTGTACCGATCCGGATGATTTCCACATGTTTAATTCCCCTTATTTCTTTTAAGATAGCTTCCAGCCTTTCGTCAGAAAGGCATAATGCATCTCCGCCGGACAAAAGTACATCCCTGACTTCTTTATGCGCCTTAATATAGTCGATTGCCTGTCTGAGATATTTCAGCGAAAGTGCCTTATCCTTATTACCGGCAAATCGTCTTCTTGTACAGTGGCGGCAATACATGGAACACTGATCGGTAATCAATAAAAGAACCCTGTCCGGATATCTGTGAGTCAGGCCGGGTACTGGAGAATCAGCAGTTTCATGCAACGGGTCGCTACTATCATACTTGGATATTTGGGTTTCATGGATCGTAGGAATTGCCTGCCGCCTAAGCGGGCAATGATAGTCATTCGGATCCATAAGCGCAGCATAATAAGGAGTTATTGCCATCCGGAACTTTTTGAGGCTTGCCCTTATTCCTTCACGTTCTTTCCTGGTAAGATTGACAACCTGTTCCAATTGATCTATTGTTGTAATCCGGTTGGAAATCTGCCATTTCCAATCCTGCCATTGTTCTTGCGTTATATTCTTCCATAGGGGTATATTCCTATGGTTTCTTTTTTTATTCATCCTCTTCTCCTTTTCAAATATTACTGAACCTGGGTTTCTTCGAGGTGTAAGTAGGTTAAATTGCGTGGTTTTTTCAGAGTGCTCTCCTTTTCAAGATAATCTTTCAGCACCTTTTTCAGATTAAGCACGTCATTCATTTCAAAATATCCGGTCTTTCCATTGATAAAGCGCACTACCTTCAGCGCTCCCAGTGCAAAAGCCCTTCTGGAAAAGGATTCATGAGAAATTTCTATTTTATCCTCTTCTCCAATAATCATGACCTCGTGCTTACCGACAACACCGCCTGCCCTGACAGCAGTAATTGGCACTTCCGTACAGGCCTCCGTGTTGCCGGATGCTTTCAACCCTTTCTCTATTTCAAGAGCAATTTTTTTTGCCGTTCCGGAAGGCGCGTCTTTTTTATTTTTATGATGGATTTCGTTAACCTGGAAGTCATAACTGTTTAGGATATTAGAAGCTAAATTTGTTAATAACATCAGGACATTAACCCCAAGAGTAATATTTGGGGCATACACTATTCCGTTTCCATATTTATTGGCCAGAACATAAAGTTTTCTGAGTCCATTTTTAGAAAACCCTGTCGTGCCTATAACAATGTTTACCTTCATCTTCGAGAATACTTTTGCATTCCTTAATGCTGCCTCCGGACTTGAAAAGTCCACAGCCACATCCGGTCTTGTCCTGAAGATAACTTGTTCCAAATCGTCAGAACCTTCAATTAGTACTCCTGTATCACCACAGCCGACAATTTGTCCCAGATCCTTGTCTTTCTTATCACTGTTGGGACTGCATATTGCTGAAACTACCTCGATATCCTTTTGTTCCAATAAAACTTTGGCAATTTCCTTCCCTGTTTTACCGAGACCGGAAATACATAAGGTAATCATCGTCCTACCTCCCTTAAAAGCTCAATTAAAAAAGCTGCAGAGAAGTTTCTGCAGCGTATGCTAAAAAATGTGTGCCTTAATAAAAGGTACGATTAAGCATATCAATCACCTTCTCTTCCAACGCTTACGAGATTAGCTGACGGATTCGGGTCGAAAGAGCTTAACCCTACCGAAGCCAGCGCTCCGGATTCACCCCAATTAATTGGTTTTCCCGCTCCAAAATGGATTCAGCGTATACAT
>DATMXV010000129.1:0-17010 GCA_035561335.1 Desulfitobacteriaceae bacterium | reverse complement strand
TTTTTACATTTTATACTTTATTTAATAATTTTTATCAACAAAAATAGGATGAACAACCTTCATCCTTATCCGCAAAATCAGATAATTCTTTTGTCTAATACCCGGTATTGAAGAGCTTCAGCAATGTGTTCGGAAGAAATCTCCGAAAAGCCGGCCAGGTCGGCAATCGTCCTAGCAACTCGTAAAATACGGTCATATCCCCTTGCACTAAGATTCCGGCTATTAAATACCTTTCGCAACAGGGACTCTCCTGTCAAGCTTAGTTTGCACCATTTTTCGGTTTCTTGGGCTGACATTTCAGCGTTAGTTTTTGTTGAACCCAAACGTTTCCATTGCCGTGCCCTTGCCTGTCTGACTCTGTTTTTTACAACTGTTGTAGTTTCCACTCCTTTAGCTGACTTTAACTCTTCATAGGCCAGGCGGGGGACTTCTATATGCAAATCAAAGCGGTCCAATAAAGGGCCGGAGATTTTCCGGCGATAATTATGGATCTGCAATGGGGTACAAGCACATATTTTGCCTCCATCACCGAAAAAACCACAGGGACAAGGATTCATACCGGCAACTACACTAACCTGGGCCGGATACTGGATACTTCCCTTTTGCCGGGTAATAACAATCTGCCGGTCTTCCAAAGGCTGCCGCAATGACTCCAGGATGCTACGGGGAAACTCCGGAAGTTCATCCAGGAACAATACCCCATGATTAGCCAAACTTAATTCTCCCGGCCTCAGCTCCCTGCCGCCACCGATTATTCCTGCTATGGATGCTGAATGGTGAGGCTTTCTGAAAGGCCGTTCTTCAATAAGCCTGCCTCTCTGCCCCAACAACCCGGCAATACTGTAGAGCTGGGTTACTTCCATACTTTCTTCCAAGCTCAAAGGGGGTAAAATCCCGGCATAGGCCTTGGCCATAAGTGTTTTACCTGAACCGGGCGGTCCCACTAATAGTATGTTGTGTCCCCCTGAAGCGGCGATCTCCAGAGCACGCTTTGCCTGCTGCTGTCCGCGAATATCCGCCCAGTCAACTATTTGCGGGTTTTCTGCTTCCGGATGTAATAAACTTCCCTGCCAATCCTCAAATGGTTTATTTTCAGCCAAAGATTTGATTAAGTCAGCCAATGACAAGGAACAAAAACTATCGATTCCGGCTACAAGCCTTGCTTCCGCCAAATTTTCCGGTGGAACAAGCAATTTAGGCAGGTTTGTATAAGAACTATCCTGGATAAACGGAGACTGATTTTTATATAACTCAACAGCCATAGTCAGGATTCCGGGTATCGGTCGCAGAAGACCTTCCAAGGACAGTTCACCGGCAAAAATGTAGTTTTCACAATTGACGCCGCTGCATTGGCCGGTAGCGATCAAAATACCCACTGCTATAGGTAAATCTAAACCCGAACCTTCTTTACGCAGGTCAGCGGGAGCCAAATTTACAGTCACCCTCTGCAAGGGAAATTGAAAACCGGAATTTCTCAGAGCAGAACGCACACGTTCACGTGCTTCACGTACTGCAGTGGCTGGTAACCCGACAATCTCAAACCCTGGCAACCCATTGGAAACATCAACTTCTACCCTGATCAAATATGCCTGCAGGCCAATAACAGACATTCCAAAAACCGCTGCAAACATTCCTTTGCCCCCAACTTTTAATTCAATAATCACTAATTACTGGAAAATAGCTTTCAGCCAATTGCAGAGAAGTTTCCCATTTTGCCGGCGTATAGCCACCAGGTCAAAGCGGATCCCGGGCCAGGTCAAATATCCTTGTTCCAGTAAAAAATAGCTGGCAACAGCTTGTAAACGCTTACGCTTCAGGGCTGTAATACTTTCTTCACCCCAGCCTTTAACTGCTGAACTTCTCGTGCGTACCTCAATAAATACTAAATCCTCTTGATCCCGGGCAATAATATCAATCTCCCCTTTGGGACAACGATAGTTTCTTTTAATAATGATCAAGCCTGCTTCAGTAATTAATTTCGCTGCATAATCTTCTCCTGCCCGGCCGATAATCTGTTTTTGCGAGGTCATTTTTCCCCTCTTTGTAATTAGTTGTTTATTCTTCCAAAAGTTTCGGGATTCTTTTCGGAAATTCCTGCCGGTAATTGTTAAACTGCCATGTAAATAGAAAATTTTATTTTTGAGATTTATCCTTTAAGGCCAATTTAGATTCTTTTTCAACAAAGTCAGGCTCATCTGCTTGCATAACACTTAGTAAAAGATCTTTGGCCCAAGTATCAGGTATAGCGCCCAATGTCCTGATCGCCAAAATTTTCTTTTGAATAAAAGGCCGGTAAAGCCGCTGAATAGTTTTATTATGCGGATGATAAATCTGAATGTACCCTCTTCTGACTCTGTGGCCGTAAATATGGATGGTTACGGATATCTTTTGCTTAATTGACTGCATCTGATGTATCCCCAGATTCAGCGGCAGTACCAATGAAGTCTGTCCGGGCTGAATAACAGTTTCCCTGGTTTTTCTCAATTCTGTATAGGTTGATTCATCCTCTGATTCTGTGACTTCGTATTTAATCTCTTTGAAAGGATTGAGCAACGAACCAACTATTCCACAGGCGCCATGATCATGTATCGGATAAGGGACACCAGGTTCCCAGATATAAGCACTTACCGAAAAGGCTTTATCCGGACTATGATAGAGTTGAATATCATTGGAATCAATCGAATGAAATTGCGACCGGAGATAATCCTCAGACAATACCAACTGAGACAAAATTTCCTGAAACCAGCCCTGGTCACTCAACAATTCCCTTAGTATTGCCTGCGCACTATCCAACATTTCCGGCAGGAGATGTTTATTTTTTGTTAATTCCTGAAGCTGCCCGATGAACAGCTCGAATTGTGTAGACATAGCATGCACTCCTCTATTTTTTATCCGGCGGATAATCGGCATTCCAACCACCATATTTCCGGACATGGGTCCATGACCGGTAATCGGGATGATTTGGGTCCCCTGCTAGTATTTTATCTTCCTGCAGATATTTGTTAATGTCTTTTTGCTGATATAATTGACGGTCCTTGCCTATCGGACAAACCTTGGTACAAATCCCGCAGGGATAAATCTTATACCTGCCTAATTCCATATGTCTCTCCAAACAAGCTGAATAATCAAAATCACCAATCACGCGATCATTCCGCATCCTAATTGCCCTGACGGGGCAACAGTCATCACAAACACCGCATTTGATGCATAACTCATCCTCACGCAAAGAATCCTGTTCAATTTCTGCCGATGTAAAAACAGATACAAACCTGACACGCGGTCCGAATTCCGGAGTCAGCAGGCAATTATTAACGCCAATTGTCCCCAAACCTGCATACTTTGCTGCCATAATATGGCTGAAAGGAACTTTTGGCCGGTCTTTTAGAACCCTTAAACTGCAAAATCCGTCACGGGTAAAAAAATAAGAAGAATGTCCGAGCCGGTTCAGATACCTGACCAGATTAAAGGCCATGCCATCAAGCGTACGGTTTGCCGTCTCATAAGTTTCTTTATGCAGATAGGAAGGAGTTGTCTCCACAATCGGGAGCGGCATGGAAACCCCCAGAACAATTACAGTACAGGCTTGTTTCCATAAAGATTTTGGCCGGAATTCCGGAGGCACCTCATTCGCTTCATCCCATCTTTCAACAGAAGCAAACCCAATAAGGTCAGCACCGGCATCCTCACAGAACTGCCTGATTTTAGCTTTAAGATCAGTGACAGGTTCCATAGGCAAGACTCCTTTCACAAGAAACAGATCCTGTGGTATTTTTATATCTTAATTCATTTTATCAGTTATTCGATAATCCTAGCAACTACCATATTTATATTAGCTCAGGCATTGGATGTCCTTTGATTAACGGGAGTAAAACTCCGTCTATGAAGGGGACACGGACCTAAGCGCTTTAATACTTGCATATGTTCAGCTGTACCATAACCTTTATTATTATTGAATCCGTATTCCGGATATAAAGTATGTAAATCTTTCATCCAGTGGTCCCGTGTTACTTTTGCCAAAATAGATGCCGCAGCAATACTGGCGCTCAGTCCATCCCCGCCAATCAAGGACAGTTGCGGCAGATCAACCAGCGGCAACTCCAAAGCATCAATTAATAAGAAATGGGGACGGATTTTTAACCCTTGGAGGGCTCGTTTCATAGCCAATCTGGTTGCCTCCAGAATATTCAGGGCATCTATCTCTGCAGGTTCAGCACTGCCTAATGAATAATCCAAAGCCTGCAGTTTTATTTCCGAATAAAGTTTTTCCCGTTTGCTTTCGGATATTTTTTTAGAATCATTTAATCCGGGAAGGGTAAACCTGGCCGGTAGAATACATGCTGCTGCCACAACCGGCCCGGCTAACGGCCCGCGTCCGGCTTCATCTAAACCTGCCAGCATTAAGAACCCTTTACTCCATAACTTTTTCTCTTCACAGAGAAGCTGCTGGATGCGCTTGTCCTCTTCCAATGCTGCTTGCCTGTTCTTAAGATATCTTTCCGCCAAACGGCGGACACCGCTGCGCTTAGCCTCAAGACATGCTTTTAGAAATGATTCGGTCGGATCTTTCCGCAATGTTTCTTCAATCTCCCGGATATTTAGTCCAGATAACATTATTGCTCTCTCCCCCAATCTTGACAACTCTTGTGAAAAATATTTCAAGGTAACCGAAAAAAGATTATTTTAACATATCCATAGTTATTCTTCCAAGATTGCCCTGGCGAAATTCACGCAGCAAAATCTGTGCAGATTTAAGGGTATCTATGCGTCCACCCTGAATCAAACAACCCCGGGCACGCCCGATTGCTTCAAGAGTAATTTCCGAACTGTCTATATTATATCTTTTCCCTGCTTCAGGATAATGCAGGTACAACCAAGCCAATAACCAGGACGACAACTCTTCAAGATCAAAAACATCATCACTTACAGAACCAACTGCCGCCAGTTTTAGGCCAACTTCAGGATCATCGAATTTAGGCCAAAGTAAACCTGGCGTATCAAGCAAATCAAATTGGTCATGAATTCTAATCCATTGATTACCCCTGGTTACACCTGGTTTGTTCCCTGTCCGGGCATTTGCACCTCTTGTTAACTGATTAATCAGAGAAGACTTGCCGGTATTCGGAATTCCTGTAACCATAACCCGGATAGCTCTGGAACGGACACCTTTTACTTTCAGACTCTTGATTTTATCAGCAGCCAACTGATTCAAATGAGGGATAATCTGCGAAACACCTGACCCACCGGTTGCATTGACGGCAATGACCGGACTTGTTTTCTGTAATTCTGCCAGCCAGCGTTTTGTCCAAAAGGGATCAGCTAAATCACTTTTATTAAGAATTAATAATTTGGGCTTTGTCCCCAATAATTCCTGTAACATGGGATTACGGCTGCTCTGAGGCAAACGGGCATCTCCCAATTCGATCACAACATCTACCCAGCGCAACTGTTCCAAAAGCAAACGCTTGGTTTTGGCCATATGGCCTGGATACCATTGAATATTCATTACATAACCTCATTAAGGTAAATCAATATTGCATCCTACGGTGTCAGTGTTCATTTGAGGGTAAGCACCTTCGGCGATAGTGTCCACTGGACACTATCGTGTTCGTTAGCACTTCATTTACTACATCCACTCGGCGCTGGGCTAATTTTCAAGTTTGCCTCGTGGCGTTAATCTCCACTGGAGACTAACGTGCTTGATGCTTAAGCTACACGCCAAAACCTATGTATATTTCTGCATGTGCGCCGCTTTTTTGCCGTCACGCCACTTTGCCGTCCGTGGCAGTGGCTAATCAGAACATCCGTGTTCAAGTCATGGCAAAAGCGGCATCAGTCCATCCATGGACAAGTCCCATTGTCGTGCTTTAACGCTTAACATCTGTACTCGCTTACGTAAATTCCGTTAATAACTTACTCAGCAATAGTGATTTACAAGCTTGATACAGAAATATAAAGATTCCGTTTAAAAACTTTTGATATGAGTGAAAGGATAATAGATAAACCAAACCTTACCTATCAGGTCACTTTTGGGTAAAAGACCCCAGTCCCTTGAATCCCCGCTTTGTCTCCGATTATCACCAAGTACCAAAACTTTATCTGTCGGAATAGTTTCAGGTCCATAAGGAGGATAGTCTCCGGCTTTTAAATATGATTCTTTCAAATTCTGACCATTAATAAATACCTGATTATCGCGTAATTCAACTGTTTCCCCTTCTAAAGCAATAATTCTTTTTACGAACGTGCGCTTCGGGTCAAGAGGATAAGCGAAAACAACAATGTCTCCACGATTTGGCGCCCAGAAACGATAAGCTAAACGATTTACTATTATCCGGTCACCGGGAACCAAAGATGGTTCCATTGAGGAAGAAGGAATGATATAAGGCTGTAAAACAAAGAAACGAACCAACCCGACTATTATCAAAATACAAACTATGACCGTCACCAAAATTGATATCCTGATTCGATTTCTAAACATCTGATGCTCTCCTCTCAATCATACTTGTCTTAGTATGGTCAAGCAGTTCAACGAGCATACGACAATAATATAAAAAACATATATATTTCTCAATTTGAATAAAATCCCAATTTTATTATTTTAACCATAAATTATGGGCTTCCTGATAGTAAAAAAGAAGGACCGGATTACTCCAGCCCTTTTTGTTAACGACGTCGATCACGAATACGCGCTGCTTTTCCGGATAAACCACGCAAATAATATAGTTTAGCACGGCGAACCACTCCGCGGCGTACTATCTCTATCTTATCAACCCGAGGTGAATGAAGCGGAAAAGTCCGTTCGACTCCTACTCCGTATGTTACTCTGCGGACAGTAAAAGTTTCCCGTAAACCTCCACCTTTCTGCTTAATAACAACACCTTCGTAAACCTGAATACGTTCCCTGGCTCCTTCAACAACACGGACATGAACACGTACTGTATCACCAGGGCGAAAATCAGGGAGATCTTTTTTCATTTGTTCTTCTTCTATCATTTTAATATAATCCATAAAAGTTCCCCCCTTCCTTGCCGGATGTTCATAAACTGTTCTTAATAACCAGTCAGAGGACCATCCTTTCTCATAGCACTCAATATTCTATCATACCCATAATACTTAAGCAATATTTTACATACCATAATAATAAAAACGCCAAGAGTTTACGATTTGGCGGACCCTAACTACCTAATAGCATAATCGCAATCTGCTTACCGTCCCACGTTGTTCCCTGCAGGTAAATCATTATTGCCAAGTTAATATTTAGCGGAATTTGCGTGAGCGAGTACAGGCTATAAGGCGTTAAGCACGACATTTGACTTGTCCACGGATGGACTGATGCAGCTTTGCCAAGACTTGAACATGGATGTTCTGATTAGCCACTGCCATGACTAAGACACGGATGTCTTGATTAGCCACTGCCACGGACGGCAATAGTGGCGTGATGGCATTAAAAGCTACGTTCATTAATTTAAATACCCCGAGGTTTTGTCGTATAGCCTTATAGTCAAACGAGTAGTAAATGTAGTGCATGCGAACGAGCAATAATGATTTACCCTATTTTCCGCATAAACGATCCAAAATAACCGATACTGCCGAACGGACAGACAGATGGTTATACACCCCCGGTCCACAAATGGGGTCTAATATCAGATCCGCCTTTTCCATATCTTCCTGCAAAATTCCCCAACCTGTACCGAAAAGCAGGAGAAAGGGTGTACTTTCGTTTTCCAAGCGATTCCTTAGGGCCTGATAAGTAATTGAATTAGCTTGTTTCCGGGCGCCGGTAACTACACACAGGGGGCCGACACCTTGCTCTGACATAATATTATCAAAAACCTCTGCCAGGTCCACAGCCAGGTATACCAAGGAAAAGGCCTCCTGCCGGTCAGGATTATACTCTGCTCCAAACCCTTCCTGCCAAAAACCCATTATCCGCCGGGCCAGTTTTCTTTGGGCTTCTGCAGGATGAATTAAATAATACCTTTTAACCCCATAGGTAGCCGAGCATCTGGCTATGTCATGAAGATCAAGATTAGTAATCGATGTTGCTACTATTTCTTTATTTTTGTTATATACCGGGGCATGTATCAAGGCTACATAAAGGTCTCCCATCCAAATCCCTCCTGCTTCAGCGCCTCTTTTTGGGAAGCGGGCGAAGATGCTGCCATTTCTCCCGCCAGGCGGCAATGGCCAAATTTTCTTCCGCAAGTTCCTCCAATAAAAAATAATCGCCGGGTTCCAACTCCAATTTGGGGATTAAGTCGGCACGCCGGATGAATGTCCGCCGTAAAGCCTCTTTGCGGCGCCATCTTTTGATATTGGCATGATGTCCTGAAATCAGAATGTCCGGCACGCGTTTTCCTTCAAATTCCAACGGGCGTGTGTATTGCGGATATTCCAATAAACCATGGGCATGTGAATCTTCATAAGCAGAAGTCCCCCCTAATACACCAGGGACAAACCTGCTTACAGCATCAATAATAACCATCGCCACCAGTTCACCGCCGGTCAGAACAAAATCACCGAGGGAAACTTCTTCATCAGCCAATTCCCTGATCCGTTCATCAAATCCTTCATAGTGACCGCAAATCAAAACCAATTCGCCACATTTACTCCACTCTTCAGCCAGGGATTGATTAAAAACCCTTCCCTGAGGAGTTGTGATAATTATTTTACGCGGACCCGCAGTTTCCGGCAAAGCCCTTACAGCAGCATAAATCGGTTCCGGCTTCAGGACCATTCCGGCGCCGCCGCCATAGGGCACATCATCAACATTATTATGTTTGCTTAACGCATAATCGCGAAAATTGACAAGCCGAATACCTATCAATCCGGCTTTTTGAGCACGTTTAAGAATACTCTCCTGCTGGGGAGCAAACATTTCCGGAAATATGGTTAATACTGTAAAATACATTCCTTTCAACCTTCCAGAAGTCCCGGCGGAAGAACTACTTCCATCCGTTTTTCCGTAACATCCACGTTTTTAACAACACTTTTCAGAGCCGGTATACATATTTCACCTTGGGAACCTTTGACAAGATAAACATCATTCGCACCAGTTTGAATCACCCGAACAATTGTCCCAAGGCAATCCGGCCCTTGAAAAACCTTCATGCCTTCCAGTTCAAAATAGTACCAGCCTTCTTTTAGAGGGGGTACTTCGGAACGGTCTATCCTAACCTCCCAGCCCTGAAAAAAGTCCGCTTGTTCCATAGCAGATATCCCTTCAAGGCTAAGCAGGACATAATCATCTTTAACGCGGGCATTGCTTACCGGCAAACGTTTTTTTACTTCTCCTTTACATAGTATTACTTCTTTCAGCTTTTTAAATCTATTTGGATTATGGGTCAGGGGATAGATCCTTAATTCACCCCTCACGCCGTGAGACCGTAAAACTTCTCCAATCAGAATCTCATCCAAAGCCCAACCCCCCTTTTATTTTAAAGTATTTTAAAAAGGCCGGAAGTCTGTAACGGTAAAATCAAAAATCAGAAGCCAGAGGTCAGGAGTAAAAATATGACCACTGACATCTGGCATAATTTCAGAACTTCATTACTGGCATTTAACTCGATCTGACCTCAAAATTTCCGAACTCAGGTCTGAGATATTATTGATCAATATCCACATGTACCCTTCGGCCATCTTTAACTGCTGCCGCTTTTACAAGGGAACGAATGGCATTAGCAATTTTACCCTGTTTGCCAATTACCTTACCCATATCTCCAGGGGCAACCACCAGTTTTATATGCACTGTTTTATCGGTCTCCGCCAAGGAAACCATAACATCTTCAGGATGATCAACCAAAGCTTTAGCTAGGACTTCTACAAGTTCTTTCACAATACCACCCTCGCTACATACTAGTTCTTGGAGCGGAACTTGGCTAAGACCCCGGCATGGCGCAACAACGATTTGACAGTATCAGATGGTTGAGCCCCACTTCCCAGCCATTTTAAGGCCTTTTCCTCGTTTATTTCCAAAACTTCCGGATTTTTAGTAGGATCGTAGTAACCGATTTCTTCAATAAACCGTCCATCACGGGGAGCATTGGAATCAGCTACAACAACACGGTAAAAAGGATTCTTTTTAGCACCGATACGACGCAAACGAATTTTAGTTGCCATAATTTCACCTCCAAATTCAGTATTTTATGCTACAAACTACAAGCAAATAATCAGGCAAAAGGAAAGCGAAGATTAGGGTTCTTACCTTTATTACCTTTTTTGGCCTTAGCAAGGACACCCATACCACTTGAGCCTGTAAATTGTTTCATCATTTTTTGAAATTGTTCAAATTGTTTAAGCAGCCGCCCTACTTCCTGAATACTTGTCCCGCTTCCCTTCGAAATGCGTTTTTTGCGCGAATCTTTAATTATTGCAGGTTTACGGCGTTCTTCGGGGGTCATAGAACGAATAATGGCTTCTACCTGCCCCATATCCTTTTCATCAACTTTTACATCCTTAAGGGATTTCCCTACGCCGGGAATCATTTCCAGGATTGAAGACAAAGGACCCATCTTCTTTAACTGCTGCATCTGCTCTAAAAAATCATCTAAAGTAAATTCCTGTTTCCGCAGCTTCCGCTCCATTTCCTGAGCATTCTTATTATCGAAGGCTTCCTGGGCCTTTTCAATCAAGGTTAAGACATCCCCCATACCCAAGATCCGGGAAGCTATGCGCTCGGGATGAAAAGCCTCCAAGGCATCAAGTTTTTCCCCTATGCCGGCAAATTTAATCGGACATTGGGTCACAGCCTTAATCGAAAGGGCAGCCCCGCCCCTGGTATCGCCATCGAGTTTTGTTAAGATAACGCCGTCAATTCCAAGCTGTTCATGAAATGCCTGGGCAACATTTACAGCATCCTGTCCGGTCATAGCATCTACTACTAAAAGAATCTCATGAGGCTTGACCCCGGATTTGATATTGCGGAGTTCACCCATTAACTCCTCGTTAATATGGAGCCTGCCAGCAGTATCAATTATAACAACATCCAACCCTTGCGAGTCAGCATAAGCTAAACTGGCTTTAGCAATCTCCACCGGAGAACTCCCGGCAACAGAGAAAACCGGTGCTTTAATTTGCTCCCCTAAAACCTGAAGCTGTTTGACCGCTGCCGGCCGATAAACGTCACAGGCTGCGAGCAGAGGACGTTTCCCTTGTTTTTTCAGCATAACAGCCAGCTTGGCAACATGAGTTGTTTTTCCGGCTCCCTGTAAGCCTACGAGCAAAATAACTGTGGGAGGCTTGGAAGAAATCTGGATCTTGCTGGCAACACCGCCCATTAAGGCCATAATTTCCTCATGAACTATTTTCACCACCTGCTGCCCGGGTGACAAAGATTCCAGGACTTCCTGACCAACAGCCCTTTCCTTAACCTTGGCTACAAAATTTTTAACGACCTGAAAATTAACATCAGCTTCCAGTAAAGCCATACGTACTTCCCGCATCGCTTCATTGACGTCTGCTTCGGTAAGCTTGCCTTTCCCTTTCAGCTTTTTAAAAGTTTGCTGTAATTTTTCACCCAGGCCCTGAAACATGCCCATCCTCACTTTCACAATGACAGCTTATTCTTCTGAAACCTTAAGAATAACCTCATGGATCTGTTCTAAAATTTTCTTAAGCTTTATTTTAACTGAAGCATCGAAAATTTCCTGCTCTATTAACTCTGTAAATAAACTCTCTATTGCTAATAATTTTTCCCGCTCAGTCAGGAACCTTTGCACTAAACCTAATTTTCCCTCATAATCGACGAGAATCTTCTCGGTTCGTTTTAATAAATCATGAATTGCTTGTCTGCTGATTCTGGCGATTTGGGCAATTTCTGTCAAAGAGAGATCCTGCTGATAATGAAGATCCCATACATTTCTTTGCTTTTCGGTAAGTAGCGGACCATAGAAATCCACCAAGAGAGCCATTTCAGCAAACTTCTTCATTCCCAAAGACCCTGCCTTGTGTAAAGCATTTTTACTTTACAATGATTTTAGTCTATTATTCCTTCTTTGTCAAGTTCCCCGGCTATCCGTTTTGCCCTCGTCTCAACTTCATAACAAATCTTCTTCTCATCCAAGGTAAGAAGATTTCTTTCTTCCATTATTATTTTCCCATTGACAATTACTGTGCGGACATCAGCGGCATTAGCTGAATAAACCAAATGACCCGGGAGAGAAAAGCGGGGATAAAAATGCGGCTGGTCCAGATTAATCCCAATCAAATCAGCTTTAAAGCCGGGAACAAGCTTTCCGACATCATCCAAACCCAAAACCCGGGCCCCGCCAACTGTGGCCATCTCCAGAACCTTGTAAGCCGGAAGCGCCGTTGATTCCACTTGAAGCTTTTGCAGCAGCGAAGCACAACGCATTTCCCCAAACATATCTAAATTATTATTGCTGGAAACGCCGTCTGTCCCCAGCCCGACAATGACCCCTTTGGCCTGTAAAGCCGGAACAGGCGCTGTCCCACTGTTGAGTTTCATATTACTTTCCGGATTATGGGCTACTCTAACATTCTTCTCAGCCATAATTTCCAGATCTTCGGCAGTTAAATGTACACAATGGGCCCCGACAACATGCCCGCCGAAAATCCCTAAACTATCCAGCCACTTAACAGGTGTCAAGCCATACTGGCGGCGGATAATATCAAGCTCATCCCTGGTCTCTGCTATATGTATGTGAATTCCTACCCCAGAACGGTCTGCCTCCGCTTTTACCTGCCGGAGGAATTCCCCCGAACAAGTATAAGGAGCATGCGGGCCCAACATCACAGTTATCCGATTATCTCCTTGCTTATGAAAATTCCTGATCAATTCCAGATTTTCCGCCAATGCTTTTTGGCCGTTAGGAGCGTTGCCAATCATTCCCCTGGCCAGTACAGCCCGTGTCCCTGCTGTCAGGACTGCTTCAGCAACTTTGTCCATAGCCATATACATATCCAGCATAGTTGTCGTTCCGGAACGAATCATTTCACAAAGAGCTAAAGCCGTTCCCCAGTAAATATCCTGGTCAGACATTTTATTTTCAAAAGGCCAGACTTTGGTCTCTAACCAAGGCATTAAGGGAAGATCATCCGCATAACTCCTTAGTAAAGTCATGGCCGCATGGGTATGGGTATTAATAAGTCCGGGTAAAAAAACATCATTGGGATAATCCAAAATCCGTTCCGGAACAAATTCTGTAGGAGCGGAACCCTTCTCTCCAACTGAGAGGATACGTTCTCCCTCAAGGGCAATTTCACCCTCGGGGTAAAAGTCGTCAGGTCCGGTTAGGGGCAAAACCATACCCCGGATCAATATTTTAGACACATTCAGACCTCCTCGTCCTTCAGGTATACAGAATTCAGTACTAAGAATTAGAATGTCCCGGGAAACGTTCTCTCTTAATTCTGAGTCCTGAGTTCTGACTCCTGACTACTTATATATTCAGGTATACAGAATTCAGTAGTCAGAATTCAGAATCTCCCGGGAAACGTTCTCATATTCTGAGTTCTGACTACTGACTGCTTATATTAAAATCTCAGCTACCGCTGCCCGTAGTTATGCAAAAAGCCCTGTCTTATTTCTGCCAATTCTTGGGTGCTTAAATATACGGGCATACCCAGTACTTGGGACAGGATATGTATCTGAGCTGACTTTTCCACTACCTGACAGACTTTCAAGGCCTCATCCAAATCCTGTCCGACCCCTACTGCCCCATGATTGGCTAACAGTACGGCATTTTTATCGCCCAAACAACTGACAGCTGCTTCCGCCAATTGCCGGGTGCCTGTTAAGTAGTAAGGCGCCACTTCCACTGCACCGCCAACAATTTGCGCTAAATCCTCAGTAATCCCAGGGATTTCAATCCCGGCGACAGAATGAGCAGTAGCATAAACCGAATGTGTATGGACAATCCCCAAAACATCAGGACGTCTGGAGTATATTGCTGAATGCATCATAAATTCTGAAGAAGGTTTGCGTTTACCCTTAATAATTTTGCCCTGAAGATCAAGCAGTACCAAATCTTTTATTTTCAACGTGAGATAGTTCATTCCGCTTGGAGTAATCCAGAATCCTTCCCGTCCGGAATCCCGGACTGAGATATTACCCCAAGTCCCAACAACCAAACCGCTGTTTATCAGACTTTTGCCAACAGTTAAGATCCCTTTTCTCATGCTCATGATCTGACTAGCATCTTAAGCAGATTTACGGCATAGGGCGGTGCAACAATCCCATTTTCGGTAATTATCCCGGTTATATATTTGGCAGGTGTAACATCAAAAGCCGGGTTATATACATCAACCTCCAGGGGAGTAGTCTGAATGCCAAACAATTCCCTCATTTCCTTGTCAGAACGTTGTTCTATCGGAATTTCCGTTCCGCTCCGCATCTTTAAATCTATTGTTGAAGTAGGTGCGGCAACATAAAAAGGGATCCCGTGAGCATGGGCTAAAACTGCCAGGGAATATGTCCCGATCTTATTTGCAGTATCTCCGTTGGCAGCCACCCGGTCTGCTCCTACTACAACCAAGTCTATTTTGTCTTGCTGCATTAACCAGCCTGCCATATTATCAGCAATTAGGGTTACAGGAATTCCATCCTTAAAAAGCTCCCAGGCGGTTAAGCGGGCGCCCTGCAGAAGAGGACGGGTTTCAGTTGCGTAAACCTGAATTGTTTTCCCTGCTTCAAAAGCAGTCCGGATAACACCCAAAGCTGTCCCGTATTCAACCGTTGCTAAAGCGCCGGCATTACAATGGGTTAAAATACCGGCTTTATCCGGAACAAGAGTATTTCCATATTCACCGATAAGCCTGTTCATTCTCCGGTCATCTTCAGCAATAGCATTAGCTTCCTCGACAAGGGCGGCACATATCAGGGCTAAATCATCTGTATCGCGCATCTCCCGCAAACGGTCTTCCATCCTCCGTAAAGCCCAAAAAAGATTAACAGCGGTTGGCCGCGTGGCTTCCAAACGAGCCTGAACACTTTCCAGATGGGCAAAAAAATCTTCCTTGGAACCTTGAAATTCCAAAGCTCCCAGGGCATACCCATAAGCAGCAACCGCTCCAATAGCCGGCGCCCCGCGTACAACCATATTTTCAATTAATTCTGCTACTTCCTGATGAGTCTTTACTTCACAATATACTTCTTCAGCGGGTAATTTAGTCTGATCTATAACTCGCAAAGAACGTCCTAACCATTCGATAGTTTTCACATTCCAACCGCCTTTCTAAAACCTGCCAATCTCCAAATTGGCTAAGGCACATGTGCAATTTTGTTCTGGTGTCAACATCCTCATAGTCTTCTCGATCAGAGCAAACACGGATTTTTCTATGGTCCGAATACCTTCCATTACCTCAGCATGGGTCAGCCGGTGGGCGGCAATACCTGCCGCTTCATTAGTAACTATTCCCAAGGACGCATAACATATGCCAAGTTCCCTGGCTAAAATAACCTCCGGCACACTTGTCATACCTACTAATTCCCCCCCTAAAATCTGAAACATCTTAATTTCTGCAGGGGTTTCGAAACGTGGTCCTTCTGTACAAACATAGGTTGCACCGTTCTTAATATCCAAGTTGAGTTGAGCACCTGCTTCTGCCATTACCAGACGTAATTGTTCACAGTACGGATCAGTTACATCCACATGAAGAACACCTTGGGCTCCACCCTCATAAAAGGTTTGGGGCCTGCTTTTTGTAAAATCAAGAAATTGATCTATTAAAACAAGATCTTTTAAGTGATACTTTGGGGATAAAGACCCCATGGCTGCTGTGGCCAGAATCTTCTTGACGCCCAGTTCCCGTAAGGCCCACAGATTTGCCCGGTAGTTAATCAAGTGGGGAGGAAAGGCATGATCAGTACCATGTCGATTAATAAATGCTATTTCTTTTCCGCCAAGCAAACCTTTCTCTGTTTGAACCGTCCCGTAAGGTGTCTCTATAGTTATTGTTTTCCTTTGAGACAGAGGAAGTAATTCTATACCTGAGCCCCCTATTAGTGCAAAGTTACTCAAGTTACCCCCTCCTCAGGAAGATCAAAAAGGGCAGCAGCGAAATCCTTGGGAACAAAGGGACGCAAATCATCCATCCCTTCGCCAATCCCTATCCATTTAACCGGCATTTTAGTTTCTCCCTGAATACCCAGCACAACACCACCCTTGGCAGTACCGTCAAGTTTAGTTAAAACAATCCCCGTAACATCTACCGCCTCTTTAAACAGTTTCGCCTGCTGCAAGGCATTTTGTCCTGTTGTAGCATCTAAAACCAGCAGTACCTCGTGGGGCGCGCCGGGAATTTCCCTCTCCATAACACGTTTTACCTTTCGTAATTCTTCCATCAAATTAACTTTATTATGCAAACGTCCGGCAGTATCCATTATTATTACATCGGCATTCCGGGACTTGGCGGCATGAATTGCATCATAGGCAACTGCAGCAGGATCAGCGCCTTCTTTTTGTTTAATTATTTCAACTCCTGCCCGTTCACCCCAAATCTCCAGCTGATCGATCGCTGCAGCCCGAAAAGTATCACCTGCGGCTAAAATCACCCGTTTCCCATCATTTTTAAGCCTGCCGGCCAATTTGCCAATTGTTGTTGTCTTACCGACACCATTTACTCCTACCACCAGGAAAACGCTTGGTCCGGCGGGCGAGAAAACCAAGGGTTTTTCTTCACCCAGCAGATCTTCAATTTTTTCCATAAGAATCCCGGTTAATTGGTCCGACTCAGAAATTTTCCTGGCTTTAACCTCTTGACGCAACTGGTTTACCAGTTCAATTGAAGTATTAAAACCCACGTCGGCGCCAAGCAAAACTTCCTCAAGTTCTTCATATAATTCTTCGTCAATCTTTCGGCAGCCAGTCAGCAGTTCCTCGACACGTTGAACAAAATTCTGACGAGTCTTGCTTAAACCCGCTTTTAATTGCGAAAAAAAACCTGCCACTGTCGATTCTCTCCTTTAAATTCCTAAACCTCTGTTTCGTCATTTTATCACAATCGCCTCACAGGCTCAATAATAATGCATAATTCAATTATTCAGTTTTATTT
>DATMXV010000128.1:0-7305 GCA_035561335.1 Desulfitobacteriaceae bacterium | reverse complement strand
ATTGTAAACTATTTCAGAGGAGGGTTCTCCTCATTCGATTTTAGGAGATGAAGATAAGATGTTGAAGCCTGATCAGATTAAACCATTTTTGTCTCATCCTGAAGGTGTTGTCCGCGAATTTACGGCGAATTATTTTGCGAGAAGTTTTAGCCTTGATCCGGAACTCTTGCCGTTAATTTTGGACCATACCCGTCCGAAAAAAGGAAATGAAATATATCCCGACGATGAAGAGGCCAATAAATTAATGCTTGATTCTGCCAGGTATTTTATCCAGTCAGAGGAAACTTTTGCAGAGATTCTGGAGCGCTTTGAGTGGAGCGATCAAGATAAAGCCAGCTATCTTCAACTGCTGCTTAATGCCGGTCCAAGCCTGCTTGAAAAGAATCTCCCGGAGCTGATTCGTTATCCGGAATTAAAGCAGGTTACGGAACAAACTGTCGAATTAATTTACCTCTCTACCCCGGACCTGTGGAAAAGGCTTATTGAATACTCCGAAGTACATGCAGAAAAATATATCGGTGAATTTGACTTCAATTATGGAGTAATTATAGTCAAAGAATTAGCCGGCAGACCTGATCTTCCTCTCGAGGAAATACGCCGGCTTCTGCTGACGGAGT
Source organism: Desulfitobacteriaceae bacterium (assembly GCA_035561335.1). Classification (GTDB taxonomy): domain Bacteria; phylum Bacillota; class Desulfitobacteriia; order Desulfitobacteriales; family Desulfitobacteriaceae; genus UBA2264. The sequence continues at coordinate 6,688 of DATMXV010000128.1, read as the reverse complement.
CTGAAACTAATGGAATTTATAAGGAAATTTACTTAATTATCCTGGCCGGAGAATTACGTGATGAAGCCTGGATTCCGGTTTTAATTGACAAGCTGGCCTCCGGTGGGGACCTTATCTGTAAAAATGCTGCCGATGCTCTTGCTAAAATCGGGACACCGTCAGTAGCTGAAGCCTTATATGAACGCTATTGTTTAAAAGAAGGTTATTTCAGCCTTTTTGCTGCACCATTATTAGGACAAATTAAAACAGAAAAGGCGGAAGACGCTATCTTGAAATTGCTTGCCATAGAAGAAGATAACGATGATGCGGCTGTTCTTGCCGACAGCCTTTGTCAATTATTATCTCCCAAGGGAATTCCGCAGATTTTGAAATACATTAAAGAAGGATATTCCAGCTGTATCCTTAATTTAGAAAAAAGTTTATATTGTAATAGTGTTATTAATTGTGTTGAACTTGAAAATATAGCCAAATACCGGCAAATGCTGCGGGATGAAAGAGAGGAATTCAGAAAGCGCTCGGCAGAGTACAGACCGGGAAATTCAGGAGCAGAAAAAGCAAAACCAGTAGTTAATCCTGACAAAATAGGCCGCAACGATCCCTGTCCCTGCGGCAGTGGAAAAAAGTCTAAGAAATGCTGCGGGAAATAAGTCTATAGCAGGATTCTGAATATGTTTGGCGAAAATACAAATGATATCATATTGAATGAAAATTATAGGAGGTAAATCAAAAAATGGTCGAAAAAAGAAAGCCTGTATACTCAAACTTTGTTGGCATGGAAATGACTATCTATGACATGACATTGGTATTCGCCAGTAAACGCGCAGGGGAAGACCCTCAAGTAACCCCTGAAGATATTGTGGCAGAGGTTGTAATGAGTCCTCAACATGCTAAATCTTTTATCCAAATGTTTGAAAAGAATTTAAAAGAGTATGAAGAGGCTTTTGGCGAGATAAATATTGAACCCAGTCCGGAAGCGGAAAAGAAATTGAATCCGGAGAACTAGATGAAAGCCTGAATAACAATACCCCAGTGCATTGACCTGCCGGGGTATTGTTTCTATTTTGTTCCAATAATTACATAACATAGTTGAATCGTTTTTCAGAGATTAAGAAACTTTGCTATAATAGAGAATATACCGGCAAGGTTTGAAGAGTTTTATTAAAGTGAAGCCATACCGAAGGGAAAACCCGCAATGAATATATTATCTGCTGAAAATTTAAGCAAATCTTATGGAAGCAAAATTTTATTTAAAGATATAACATTTGGGATAGAGCAAACAGATAAGATTGGGATTATCGGGATTAATGGAACCGGGAAATCAACGCTTCTCAAGGTCGTTTGCGGTTTGGAAACTCCGGATCAAGGGAAAGTTACTGCCGGCAATAGTGTCCATATCGAATACCTGGCTCAAAATCCTGATTTTCAGAGGGGCTCAACGGTATTGGAGCAGGTTTTCCGCGGGAATTCTCCGGTAATGCAACTGCTCAGGGAGTATGAATATGTCTTGGAGAAGCTGCAGCAACACCCGGAGGAGGATAAGCTGCAGCAAAAACTGTTGTTCTTAAGCCAAAAGATGGATGAGCAAAATGCCTGGCAATTGGAAAGTGAGGCCAAGGCTGTTTTAACCAGACTGGGAATTAAGGACTTTGATGCTTTGGTAGAAGAGCTTTCGGGAGGCATGAGAAAAAGAGTTGCTTTGGCCAGCGCCCTGATTACGCCCGCTGAACTTTTGATTCTCGATGAACCAACCAATCATATTGATCAAGAAACAATAGAGTGGCTGGAACAGTATTTGAATCAAAGAAAGGGAGCTTTGCTGATTATTACTCATGACCGCTATTTTTTGGATAGAGTAACAAACAGGATTTTTGAGTTGGACCGGGGCAAACTCTATACTTATGACGGAAACTACAGTGTTTTTCTCGAGGCAAAAGTATTGCGGCTGGAGCAGGAACAAGCCCAGGAAAGTAAAAGACAAAATCTCTACAGGAATGAACTTGCCTGGATGAGAAGAGGGGCCAGGGCCCGAACGACAAAGCAAAAGGCCAGAATCGAGCGTTTTCACAAATTGGAAGAGCGGAAGCCTGAGCTCGGCCCGGAGAAGATTGAGATAACGGCCGGCAGCAGCCGGCTGGGCAAAAAGGTAATTGAGCTTAAGCATATCAGCAAGCAGTACGGCAGCCGCAAGGTCATTTCTGATTTCAGTTATATTGTTGCCCGTGATGACCGGATTGGAATTATCGGTCCTAATGGCTGCGGCAAATCAACCCTCCTTAATCTGATGGCGGAAATAATAACACCGGACCAGGGGACCCTGGAAATCGGGGATACAGTTAAAATAGGCTATTTTGCGCAGGAAAACAGCGAAATGGACGGGGAAGTAAAAGTCCTGAATTATCTTAAAGAAGTAGCGGAAGTCCTGAAAACAGGAGATGGGGGAACGATCACAGCCTCGCAAATGCTGGAGCGCTTTCTCTTTCCCGCCGCTTTGCAGTGGGCCCCTATAAGCAAGCTTTCCGGGGGCGAAAAAAGAAGGTTGTACCTGTTGCGGATCTTGCTGGGCGCCCCAAATGTTATTTTTTTGGATGAGCCGACGAATGACCTGGATATTCAAACCTTAACAATTTTGGAGGATTATCTTGATGACTTTCCCGGGGTAGTGGTTACAGTATCCCATGATCGTTATTTTCTTGACCGGACGGCCGAAAAAATCTTTGCTTTTCAAGAAAACGGCAAGATAATCTGTCATACAGGCAATTATACTGACTATATGGAGTTTGCTGAAGGGCAGGCGGAATTTGGGCAAGAAAAAAATAATCCGGCTATCAAGCTTCAGACTAACAAGGATAACAAGACTAAGCCCCTGATAAATGAAGGACTAGAAAAGAAGAAAGATAAACCGCTGAAATTTAGTTTTAAAGAGCAGAAAGAATATGAGCAAATTGAGGGCCTGATTGCTGAAACCGAAAAAACCCTGCAGGAAATCAATGATAAGATCAACCTTGCAGGCGGTGATTACACTTTGTTACAGGAACTCGTTAAAGTTCAGCAAGAACTTGAAGGTAAATTGGAAGAGCAGATTGAGAGATGGACTTACCTGAGTGAGTTGGCTGAAGAAATAAAGCAGAATAAGGGCAATGGCTAAGGATTCAGAAATTCAAGGGGTCGGAGGTTTTCGCATTTGAAGCAGGAAATTATAATAAACCGGCATAAGCAGGAAAATTGCTGGCAGGCCGAGGTTTGCCGGGCAGCCCGGGGAATCCGGCGGCGTGTTTTGGAACATACGGTGAAAAATAACGGCGGCTACCTGAGCCAGGCTTGTTCAGCTGCAGAGATCCTGGCGACTTTATACATGAGAGTCATGAATTTGGCTCAATTGGAGCAGCCGCTGGCGCCTCCGCCTTTTCAGGGCGTTCCCGGTCCCCGGCAGCAAGAACATCTGACAGGTTCCTGCTTTAATGGGCCCAAAGGTCCTGAATGGGATCGCTTTTTTTTATCCCCGTCCCAATATGCCCTGGTGCTTTATGCAACTTTAATTGAGGCCGGACGGATGATACCTGAAGGACTGGAGAGATTTAATCAGGATGGCAGTACAGTGGAGATGATTGGGGCGGAGCACTCTCCCGGACATGAAATCATGTCCGGTTCACTTGGGCAGGGAATCAGTCAGGCTGCCGGGATCGCCTTGGGACGCAGGTTGAAAAAAGAACCCGGCAAGGTTTGGGTCTTTATGTCTGACGGAGAATTTCAGTCTGGCCAAACCCTCGAAGCCCTTCAGGCCATGGCTTATCACAAGCTGGATAATATGTGTATTTATGTTGATGTTAATGGTTGTCAGTGTGATGGACCAATGAGGGAGGTAATGAATATCGAGCCCTTGGAAAAACGGCTGGAAGGCTTTAATCTCCGGGTTTTTCGGATTGACGGCCATGATATTGAAGCCCTGGCAGCTCTGGGATGTTTAAAGCCGGACGGCAGGCCGACTGTTATCCTGTGTGATACCAGCAGCAGTCAAGGGCTGCCAATCCTGAAGCAAAGAGCGCCTAAATTCCATTATGTCCGTTTTACCCAAGCTGAGGAACGGGAAGCATACCGGCAAGTTTTAGAACAAATGAAACTTGATGAAGGAAGTGCAAGGGAAAAAGCGGCTGAAGGGAAACCGGATGAAGAAAATAAATGAAATAAGTTCAAGGGGAAAAAACTTGAGAGAAGGGACTATTTAAGGATGGAGATTTTAGCTAAAGTTCATGCTCATAATTTAGTCAAATGGGCTCAAAATCGTCCCGATGTTTTAGTTCTCTCAGCAGATTTGACCGGTTCCACGGAAATTGACTTGTTTCGGGATGCCTATCCTGAGCGTTTCTTCTCAATGGGTATAGCCGAACAAAATATGCTGAGTTTTGCCGGTGGCCTGGCCCGGGAGGGTTTCAAGCCGTTTATTCATACTTTTGCCGTTTTTATCTACCGGCGGGCTTATGATCAAATCGCCATGTCCGTTGCTTACCCTAATCTGCCGGTGAAAATGATCGGTTTTCTCCCGGGGGTAATGACTCCGGGCGGAGCGTCCCATCAGGCAATAGAGGATATTGCTTTAATGCGCAGTTTGCCCAATATGACTATTTTGGAGTGCGGTGATGCTACTGATGTCGAATCAGTGCTTGATGTTGCCGATCAAGTCAACGGTCCGGTATATGTCCGCATGTTACGGGGCGAAATCCCGAGATTGTTTCCGCAAAACAGTCCGCTGAAATTCAACCGGGCAAGGCAGCTGAGCAAGGGCCGGGATATTGCCTTGTTTTCCAGCGGAATTTGCACGGAGGAAGCTTTGCGTGCTGTACAGGTCCTGCAAAAGCACGGTGTTTCTGTTAACCATATGCATATTACAACCCTGAAGCCTTTCAACGACCCCGCCGTAATGGAGGCTGTCGCTGAGGCTGAATACGGAATTATCACAATGGAGAACCATTTAATTATCGGCGGTTTGGGCAGTATTTTAGCTGAATTAATCGCAGAAGCCGGTTTAGGACGCAAACTTGTCAGGATCGGGATCAAGGATGTTTTCCTGCATGGAGCCAGTAAAGCTTATTTAATGAAAGAATATGGACTGGATGCCCTGGCCTTAATCGCCGAAACAGAGAAATTGCTTGATGCAAATTTCGGGATTCAGGAAAGTGACTTGGCTGCTGTGTATTTGGCTCCTGTCCACAGTGTCGCCAAAGCGGAGGCCCTGTAATGCAGATCAAGGTTGATGATGGGTTGTTGCGGCCGCTGATTTCCGGGGAGCGCTTTTCAGTAATTTATAAGGTTTTGGGGACTGAAACTGCGGCACTCGCCAGAGCCCGGGATATTTGTATTGAGCAAACCATAGAGTTTCCGGAGGAATGTGTGCCGGAAGGAGCGATCCGGGATTCAATATTCGGCAGGATAGAAAGAATAGGGAAGTACCAGGGGAACGAGGAGGAAAAAGAGGAAGTTGATCCCGAAAGTTATCTGGTGGAGATATCTTACGCAGTTGAAACCTGTGCTTCGGAATTTACGCAATTGTTAAATGTTATTTTTGGGAATATAAGTATCAAGCCGGGAATCAGGGTGGAGAAAATTCTCTTGTCTCCCACGCTGTTCCGTCTTTTCCGGGGACCTCGTTTCGGGATTGAAGGACTGCGCCGGCTATTGCAGGCTGATCAGGGGCCCTTGCTTTTCACGGCCTTGAAACCGTTAGGCCTTTCTGCCGCCGAATTAGCCCGGCTGGCTTATCAGTTTGCTATCGGCGGAATAGACATTATTAAGGATGACCATGGATTAAGCAATCAAATATGTTCTCCCTTTGCGGAAAGGGTGAAACTTTGTGTTGAGGCTGTGCAAAAAGCTAATCGGGAAACAGGGCGGCGCGCGATTTACGTGCCTAATGTAACTGCCCCGGCCCGTTTATTACCGGAACGAGCGAGAATGGCCAAGGAGTATGGCGCCGGGGGTTTGCTCATTGTCCCTGGCCTGACAGGGTTTGATGCCATGAAAGAGCTGGCTGAAGATGACAGGATAGCTCTTCCGGTTTTCAGCCATCCGGCTTTTTAGGGCAGTTATGTTCTCGGTGATTCGGGAATTTGCCATTACGCTTTGTACGGGCAGTTAATGCGTATGGCCGGCGCAGATGCCACCATCTATCCAAACTTCGGGGGCCGTTTCTCCTTTAGTCAAGCCGAATGTCGGCAGATTATTGAGGGCGCCCGTTCAGAGATGGGACATCTGAAATCCATATTTCCCAGTCCCGGCGGAGGGATAAATATTAAGTCAATCCCAACCCTGGCCCAATTTTATGCCAATGATGTTATTTTATTAATGGGCGGCGGTTTGTTTACTTCCGGACCGGACTTGGTGGAGAATTGCCGGTTTTTTAAAGAGGTTGTCGAAAAGACTTTTGGCAAATAAAAATAAACTTATGTCGTCCAACCATAAGGTTTGATTAATATCTGAAGGTAAAGTATGTCTTTCGCAAAATATAAAATGGGGATGCCATAATTATACAAGTGTAATTTGCTGGGTGCGTAGGGAGGAAATACCTGAAGTTTGCCGAAATAAATATTCATGTTACAATGGCATTCCCGGGAACAGTTTACAAATAATATTAAATTATGGTTAAGAGGAGGAAAATATATGATGAATTTTGGTTCTGGCCTGGGCTATGGTGTAT
>DATMXV010000127.1:0-2663 GCA_035561335.1 Desulfitobacteriaceae bacterium | reverse complement strand
GGAAATAGGGCAACTATGAAGAATAATCAACAAAGAAGGGGGTTGATCTATGGATCAGAAAATCTTTTTCAAATTAAGCTATGGCCTTTATGTAATTGGTTCCCACAAGGAAGGAACTTTCAACGGGCAAACCGCCAATACGGTTTTTCAGATCTCTTCCGAGCCGGCCACAATTGCCATCAGTCTGAACAAAAACAACCTGACAAACGAATTTGTTAAAGCCAGCAAAGTCTTCTCAGTATCCGTTTTGCCGAAATCAACAGATTTAGCTTTTATCGGTCATTTTGGTTTTAAATCAGGCAGGGAAATTGATAAGTATCAAACAATCCAATTCAAAAAAGGTCTTACCGGGGCCCCGGTATTGTTGGAAAAAAGCATCGGTTATCTGGAGGCTGAGGTGATCAGCAGTCTTGATCTGGAAACACATACCGTATTTTTGGGAAGAGTAATCAATAGTGAAGTCTTCAATGATGAGGAGCCAATGACCTATGCCTATTACCACCAGCTCAAACGTGGTTCTATACCTTCGCCGGCGCCTGCTGCGAGGGAAGAAAAAAATGGAGGTATCGGGATGAAGAAATTTCAATGTACAGTATGCGGCTATGTTTATGACCCTGTCCTGGGTGATCCCGATTCCGGGATTGCCCAGGGTACGGAATTTGAAAATCTTCCGGACGACTGGGTCTGCCCGGTTTGCGGCGTACCCAAGGATCAATTTAACGCTCTTGAATAGTGTAAATACTTTAAGATCTTGTAATTAAATAGATTCCCGGTTATTATCAATTAAGCAGCATAGAAAATAATTAGGAGGGGATCTTATGACTGAAATGAATGATTTAGACATTGGATCCCTCCCCGAAACAAATAAATAACAGGAGGTTATTTCTGATGAAAGATTTAAAAGGGACCAAGACTGAAAAGAATTTAATGGAAGCTTTTGCCGGAGAATCCCAAGCCCGCAATAAATATACCTACTTTGCGTCTGTGGCCAAAAAAGAAGGTTATGAACAAATTTCCGCTATTTTTTTAGAAACTGCCGACAATGAAAAAGAGCATGCCAAATTATGGTTCAAGCAGCTTAACGCCCTTGGCGATACAATGAGTAATTTAATTTCTGCCGCAGCCGGAGAAAATGGTGAATGGACAGAGATGTACCCCCGGATGGCCAAGGAAGCCCGGGAAGAAGGGTTTGAAGAACTGGCTAAACTTTTTGAGGGTGTAATGGGCGTCGAAAAAGAGCATGAGCAGCGCTATTTACAACTATTAAAAAATGTTCAGGAAAATAAAGTCTTTAATAAGGATACCAAAATATTATGGAAATGCCGGAACTGCGGCCACATTCACGAAGCGGCAAACGCCCCTGAAGAATGTCCTGTTTGTGCCCATGCCAAAGCCCACTTTGAAATACTCTGCAGAAATTATTAATTCACTATGCAGCTAAAGTGCCAAACCTCTGGGTTAGTCTGCATGTAACCAATGGCACTTTTTAACGCTGCTCCGTTTCGTTCGCTTACGCTCTTCCGCGAAATCGGTTCTCTTTACACTTGTATCTCCCTCCGTTTAATTTTCATCCTTCTGCTGGTGCTTAAAAAGGCATGGGAGTCTCCCCAAAAAAAATTGGACCGGCCCTTATTGGGCCGGTCTTTTAGCTCATTACCATGGGAAGATTAAGTATTATAGTACAAAGAAGTGCAATCAGGATAACAGGGATAATCGTCAGGTTTTATTTTACTGTTTGTATTTTCCAATCTCCTTTTCCAGATATTTTTTCTCTATGTTCAGGGAAAATAAGGTTTGGGGAAAATAACAAATCGCCGCTTCCACAAGGAATGGCGATTAGCAATACCGTATTGTTCGGTAACCCGGCGATCATCACCCCTGCGTGGAAGACCCGTAGCTTTGCGTCCCCGGCTTTCGCCGGGTTTGCCTTTGTCGCAACCTATACTCTATACAGGTATATAGTTGCCGTATCTTTAACTTTTAGCATATTATAACATTTTCCTAAATTAATCTACAATAATTTCAAGCCAACGAAGGAGAAAAGTCCTATTATTTCATTACCTTGTTCCTATTGATTTGGAAGCGTAAATTCCCAGCCGCAGAAAAATTCAGGAGGATGAGGGTCCGGCGGACAAGCGATACAACGGGTTTTGATCCGGGAATCAATAGTTGAGGCAAAGAAGGAATATTCTGCTATCCCTACAGGCTTACAGGGAAAATCAGTCAGCTTTTTACGTTGGCGGGCTGTTTGGACACGGCAATTGTTCATATGTAAAATTACTGTATTTTTATCAGGACGTAAAACTTCCTGTTGATTTAAAAAGGCATGCAGCCGGAACTCTAAAGCCCTTGCCAAGGCATCCAGGCCGCCTCCCTCGGGCAATTCCAGAAATTCCATGATTCGTTTGGCCTCGATTACAGAAAACTTTGAGATGGCGTCAATATCATGAGTAATAGCATCCTCAATCCCATGTTCTTTCTCAACGGAAAGAAACCATAAGCCATCATGGGCTACCCAGCGTTTAGCAACATTTTCCAGCAAGGAGACAGCCTGTTCGCGGGTTAAGTCATTTTTGGTATTAAGCAAGATACCCTCCCCCAATATTCTCTGAATTTTATCTTTTCAAAATTCTTAAATCAAAAATATCAGCTGAATAATTCTC
>DATMXV010000126.1:0-3065 GCA_035561335.1 Desulfitobacteriaceae bacterium | reverse complement strand
GTGAGATAATAAATAATTGTAGAAGATTTTTTTAACCCATTTGATGTAATAAAGTATAAGATAGGGTTGGGGCGCAGAATTGTTTCGAAAGGACGAGGATGGAAATGAACCTTATGCGCATAATAAAGCGTATAGGTCTGTACCTGGTAATTTTCTTTCTTCTATTAATCATTGTTTTTTTAAAGTTAAATATAAAAAGCAGTTTTGAGCCGGCCTTCCTTCTTCCAATACTTAATACTTTGTTTATTGGGGTCATGCCCATAATCGTGACCTTCTATGCGGCCAAAACTTATCTTCAAACAAATTCCAAAAGCGCCTTGTTCATGGGCCTGGGTATGCTGGTATTCGGTCTCGGATCTATTTTTGCCGGGTGGCTGCGCTATATCCCGAACGGGGCGAATGTGAATGTCACTATTTTTAATTTATGTTCTATGTTTGGCGCGGCGTTTCATTTGGCAGCGGCTATGTGGGGCCGCAAAACGGATAAGATTAATTCGTCTTGGCGGCGAAAAAAGTTTGTTCTTATTCTTTCCTTATCAGGTGTTGGCATTTTTATAGCATTACTTATTATGGCAGTCCTTTGGAGAATAATGCCGCCGTTTATAAATGAAAATGGCTTTACCCTCCTGCGGCAAATCGTTTTAGTGACAGCAATCGTGTTTTATTTCTCAGCATCGATGGTACTTGTAAAAAATTATTTAGGGTATAGGGTAGATTATATATATTTATACTTTATAGCATTGTTCTTAATTGTTGTCGGCTTATTCGGAGCGAGTGTCCAACCTGCAGTTGGCAGTCCCATCGGCTGGATAGCCAGGACCGCTCAGTATTGCAGCGGTTTTTTTGCCCTTTTTTCTATGCGGTCTGCATCTTATGAAGCTAAGGGTAAAAATACATCGGTTAGTAATATGCTGGCCTACATTTTTGCTGATGGAGAGACAAGCTTCAGGGCCCTGGTAGAAACATCCAATGACGCAATTGTATCTGTAGATCAGGATTTTCGCGTTCTTTATCTGAACATGGCGGCAGAAAAGATGTTCGGGGTTTCTAAAGAACAAGTCGAATATACATCTTTTTTGGATCGCTATATTGAAGGAGGCAGCAAAGAGCTGTTGTTAAATGATTTTAAAACTTTCGTGGCAGCGGGAACAATTGACCACAAAAGTAAAACGGTGGAAATAGAGGCCAAAGACAGGGGAAACAGGGTTTTTCCGGCAGAACTGTCCACATCAATGCGTGCCTTGCCGATAGGCTATGTAATTACCTATATCATTCGTGATATTACGAGCAGAAAAGTTGCGGAAGAAGAATTAATAGTCCTGAAGGATCACTTAGCCGGCGAGGTTGAAGCCCTGAATACATTACATAAGCTTAACTCTAATTTTATTGTCCGGGACAAGCTTGAGATCATCTATCAAGAGATTCTTAAGGCGGCTGTAACCATGACAACAGCGAATAAGGGCTGTATTCAACTTTATGATGAAGAGACAAAAATGCTCAATATTATCTTGGGACATGGTTTAAGTAACCGTTTCCTGCAATACTTCGCCTGTATTGATCTGGAGACCGACACGTGCGGATTAGCCTCCAAGGAAAAGAGGCGAATTGTCGTTGAGGATATTACTGAGTGTCCAATTTTTTCTGGTAAACCCGGCCTTCAGTATCTAAGAGAAGAGAATATTCTATGTGAACAATCCACACCGCTGATAAGCAGTTCCGGTAAATTTGTCGGCGTGATTAATACCTATTACCCGGAGCAAAAGCAGTTTAGTGAACGGGAAATAAGGATGCTGGATATGCTGGCCCGGCTGGCGGCGGATATTATTGAACGAACCAGGGTTGAACTCGCCCTTCAGGAAAGCGAGCGCCGGGCCATTGCTTTGGTTGAAGAGCTTAATAAAGCGGACCGGAATAAAACCCAATTCTTAAACAGCCTTTCCCATGAATTAAGAAATCCATTAGCCTCAATGATGATGAGTCTTTCCCTTCTTAAGATTGCCGCTCCGGATTCAGAACAAGCACTTCAAGCCAGAGAGACCTTTGAGCGGCAAACAATCCAGCTTTCCCGTTTAGTGGATGATCTCTTGGAAATAACCCGGATTACGCAAAATAAAGTTAAACTGAAGAAAGATTTGGTGGAGCTTAATCACTTAGTCTCGAAAACAGTTAAAGATTATAAACAGATGTTTGCGGAAAAAGGGGTAAGTTTAGAAATTAAGAGTCCTCTCAAGCCCATTCATTTGCAGGCTGATGCAACCCGCTTAACCCAAGTGCTGGAAAACCTTCTGCATAATGCCTTAAAATTCACGGACGGCGGCGGGCAAACGCAAGTGATTATTTCCCAAGAAGATAACAGCAAACAAGCTGCTATCCAGGTAAAAGACAATGGGCTGGGTATAAAGCCGGAATTGTTAGAGGATTTATTTCAACCGTTTACTCAGGCGGATACCTCTTTGGAGCATAGCAGCGGCGGGCTTGGTTTGGGATTAGCGATAGTTAAGGGCATGGTTGAATTACATGGCGGTAATGTAACGGCCTCGAGTGAAGGGTTAGGGAAAGGATCGGAATTTACGATCCGGCTTCCTTTGAACATAGATGATGAGACAAATCAAGTAAAGGAACTGCAAAAAGATAAAAAGATATCTTGTAAACGCCGGATTTTGGTGATTGACGATATTCCGGATGTTGCGGAAATACTGTGTTCTTTGTTATTGTACTTGGGACATGAAGTAACAACAGCCTCAAACGGGGTTAAGGGAATATCTAAAGCAAAAGAGTTCAAGCCGGATGTAATATTGTGTGATATTGGTTTACCTGGAATGAACGGGTATGAGGTAGCCCGGAATATTCGCAGAGACTATAAGATGAAAGACATCATCTTAATCGCCTTATCCGGATACGCCCAGCCGGAGGACTTAGAGCGATCTAAAGAAGCAGGTTTTAATTGTCACTTGGCAAAGCCTGTTGATCTGGATAAACTGGAACAAATATTAGCAGAAGATATTATTATAGACGCGCCCCAAAATATTGGAGCATAATTTAGCTTTTTACTTAATAAAATGCAT
>DATMXV010000125.1:0-9389 GCA_035561335.1 Desulfitobacteriaceae bacterium | reverse complement strand
AGATTATGGAAATAAAAAGTATCAGACTCTGTCAAAATTGCCAAAGTGAGTTAGGACTGGATGTTTCTTTTTGTCCTAAATGCGGAACTAAACAAGAAGAACCTGAAATTATCACTGTTGAAGAAATGAAAACGTGTCCTGATTGCGGCATTAGTGTTCCCTTAGATTCTGCTTTTTGCACTTCATGCGGGGCTAAAATGTAATAATTGAGAAATAAACCACACAAACAATCTCCTTCTTCCATTAATTGGCAAGAAGGAGATTTAATATTATTTTCCCCACTTGAGTAACAATAATAAATAAAGCATTTCTCAGTCACATTGAGTAATCGGGAGAAAATTAAATAAAATAATAAATCAGCTATTACAATATATAGTTGACATATTAGCAGATTTATACATATAATATATTGTACAAAATAAATAATTCTCTGTTAGGTGAGGCTCCTGCATAAACATAGGCCACTGCCCAGAAATGTCGAGAGACGCCAATTGGGTAGAACAGGTACTGCCGGCATAAGGTTTTACTTAAGGTGGCTGAGAAAACTCTACGGTATGCAGTGCTAAAACTCAACGAGTAGGGAGGTTCTGTTTGTACTTATAGACCTTCTATTTTGCCTGTAGGGGTCTTTTTATTTTTGCAGTTTGACCAATAAGAAATAAGTAAATTATCTATTTGCGGGAACTTTAATGAAAAGGAGGTGGTTTTATGGATTCCGGACCTGAACATTCGCATTTCCGGCAAATTTTAAATTATAACGGAGGAATCGGGACAGCAGGCGCCGGACTCCAAACGAAAAAAGGAGGGAAGTAAAATGGATAATTTAAAAGTTCTGGGGGAATTTTATTTCAGCCGGATGTTAAATAAACCAATCTGGGATGCCAAGGGAAAACGGATTGGCAAGTTGCAGGACATGGCCATGCGCTGGGACAGTATCTCGCCCCATGTTACCGCCATTAGATATGGCAAAGAAGCCCAGGCCCTGATTCCTGTTGAATGGGTAGCCTCCTGGGATGATAACGGACTGCATCTTGATACGGCGTTTAATCCCCTGCAGACATACCCGCTGCATGAGGATGAAACATTTATCGGCAAGTGGCTCCTGGATAAACAAATTATTGATATGAAAGGCTCCAAACTGGTAAGAGTAAACGATATTTCCTTTTCATGGGTATTGCATGAAGATCATAATTATATGGTTATGCTTGCTGTTGATATCGGGATACGCGGATTATTCCGCCGGTTGGGCATCGAGTTCTTCCTGAGTCACCTCCCCAATAATTTTGTGGGCTGTCAATATATTAAACCATTGGAAAGCCGTACTTCCGACCTCCAGCTGACAAGGGAAAAAGAACAGCTGCGCCAGCTCCATCCGGCAGATATTGCCGATATTATTGAAACAATGGACTATAAGCAACGAGCTGTTTTCCTGAATACACTCGATTCTCAACAAGCAATTGACGCCTTGGCCGAAATGGAATTGGACGCCCAGGTTGAAATGATTGTGCAGATGGATGAGGACCGGGCTTCCGACATTCTGGAAGAAATGCCGCCGGATGAGGCTGCCGATATTTTGAGCGAGTTACCCCATGAGAAATCTGAAGAACTTTTACGTTTAATGGAATCCGATGACGCTGAAGATGTCCGGGAGTTAATGCAATACGGTGAAGACACCGCCGGGTCTCTAATGACCACAGAGTACATCGGTTTATCACTCAGACTTACTGCCGAACAAGCAATTAACGAACTGAGAAGATTGGCTCCAGAAGCAGAAACAATTTATTATCTTTATGTAGTTGATGAAAATGAAGCCCTGGAAGGTGTCATTTCCCTGAGAGAACTAATTATAGCTTCACCTGATACATTGTTGAAAGATTTAATGCATACAAAGATCGTAAAAATTTTTGCTTATGACGATCATGATAAGGTAGCCGAAGTATTCCATAAGTACGGTTTACTGGCGGTTCCAGTTATCAATAATCTAAATGAGATATTGGGAATCATTACTGTCGACGACGTTTTAGAACTATTAATGCCGGAACGTTCGCGCGGCGAAATCTATTCCAGTCTCTTTGTCCGCCGGCACCAAGCGAAAGGAGGGCAAAGTGAATGATAAAAAAAAGACAGCTTACCCTATTCCTGGCTATAATGGGGCCGGGAATTGTCACTGCCTTTGCCGACAATGATGCCGGAGGAATCGCTACTTATGCCGCGGCCGGCGCCAAGTATGGCTATTCCCTTACTTTTACAATGATCCTCAGCCTTGTAATACTGGCGATTGCGCAAGAGATCTCCGCCCGCACAGGAGCCGTAACCGGGCGGGGTCTCTCTGATTTGATCCGGGAACATTATGGTGTAAAATGGACTTTCTTTGCTATGAGTGTCCTCCTGATTGCCAACCTGGGGACCACTGTCTCCGAGTTTTCCGGGATTGCCGCCAGCTTTGAAATCTTTGGAATTAGTAAATATATCTCTGTCCCGCTATTTGCCGTCATTATCTGGTGGCTGGTTATTAAGACTGACTATGGGAAAATTGAAAAAATTCTCCTGTTCCTGTGCTTGACCTTTTTCAGTTATGTTATTTCAGCAATTATTATAAAACCGTCCTGGTCTCAAGTCTTAACCCAGGCTATTACCCCTGTATTTTCGGGAACTCCTGATTTCCTGCTAATGGCTATCGGAGTTATAGGAACAACGATTACTCCTTGGGGACAGTTCTATGTCCAGGCTTCAGTGGTTGATAAAGGTATTACAGCAAAGGATTATCGTTATACACGCTGGGATGTCCTGATAGGTACCTTTTTTACCGGATTTATTGCCTTCTCTATTATTGTCGCAACAGCTGCAACACTGTATGTAAATAATATCCCCATTGAAAATGTCAAGGATGTTGCCCTTGCCTTAAAACCATTGGCCGGAGAATATGCCAGTTTTCTGTTTGGCTTTGGCTTGCTCGGTGCTTCCATGTTAGCCGCCTTTGTCCTGCCCTTGAGCACTGCTTATGCTGTCTGTGAAGCGTTTGGTTTCGAACATGGGATCAGTAAACCCTATAAAGAAGCCCGTATGTTCTTTGGACTGTATACTGTTATCATTGTTTTAGGCGCCGCCATAGTTTTGTGGCCTAAATTATCTCTATATCAGGTGATGTTGACTACCCAGGTCGTAAACGGTATCCTCTTGCCTCCCATCCTTATCTTTATGGTCTTAATAGCCAGTAAAAAAAGCATTATGGGTGAGTATGTTAACACAAAGTTTTTTAACAATATCTCCTGGTTGTTTACATTTATCTTGATTTCTCTTACCCTGTTTTTGCTTGTTTCCGCCCTGTTCCCTCTTTTGTCAAAGTAACGTTTGAAATTCCGGCTTACAGCCACTCCCAAAAAACAAGCCCGGAATAGACAAAATAACCGGCCAATCCCAGAAGAAATACGCCGCATATACTTAAAATTATCCGGAATATCAAGGGTGTAAGAAGCTTTTTCCCGCTGACTACAGCAAAAGAGACAAATGTATACCAAGTAAAATCTGCTGTAATATGACCTAAATAGAAGCTGGCGAAACCGGCAACCCCATTACCGGCTGCCAGCATTAAAGAACTTATTCCCGCGGTTGCCCACCATAATGGCCAGTAAGGGTTGGCTAAACTTACCGTAACCCCGGTAAGGACAGGATGTAAACTGTTTCCAGCGGCTTGGCCCGTAAAGTTAATATCCGCTAAAAACCAGGCTTCACGTAAAATCCCATAGGACATCCAAAAAAGAAACAAGCCTCCAATAACACCAATTACTCCCTGGACTAACGGCCACATAATAAGCTGACCTAACCCGAAAAAAATTGCAATTATCAAAAGTAATTCCAGTAAAGCATGGCCAAGTACCATTTGCGGCCCAGCCTTTATACCTCTGTATAAACTTTCTTTGATTGCGACCGTGAGCATGGGACCGGGGATCATTGCCCCGGAGAACCCCATGACCATACTTGCCAAATAGATTGCCCATAAATTCACTTAAGACACCGTCCTCTGCTTGCCTGCCCCTTCATTTGTCTGAGTCGTACCGGCTTCCCTCGAGTACTTTCAGCCATCTCCGGTGGTTTTCCCGCCACTTTTGCAGATAATGCCGCCAGCTTACCGGATGATGAAAATTGAATAATTTTTGCTGCCCGGGATCAATAATTTTTGTGGAAGCACCTGCCCCTAACCCCAAAATACTTTGCCGCTCCTCAATAACAGAGATATTATACAGGCAGGCTAAACCTGGTTTGGCATAGCCGATATTTTCCAAATTACCGGCTATTCTTTTTTGACGATAGAGATAATAAGGCTGAAGCCCCCAGGAATCAGCTGTCCTGACAAAGAATTCCTGCATTTTTTCCATTTCTGAAGCTGCCTTATGCTTAAAACCCATCTCAAATTCTCTTGAACCTCGTTTTAAGGCCAGGATATGCATAGTTAAATTATCCGGCTGCAAGTCTGCCACTTGATATAAGGTATCTTGTATATCCCTTAAACCTTCACCCGGCAAACCTAAAATCAAGTCCATATTGATAATCCAGTCTGAAAGTTTTCTGGCTAACTGATAAACATGTTTAACCTCAGCAACACTATGGGCCCTCCCAACACGAACCAGCGTATTATCCTGCATTGTCTGGGGATTAATACTGAGACGGGTTACCCCGTACTGCCGTAATACTTTAAGCATATCCAGTGATAATGTATCCACCCGTCCGGCTTCTACTGTAAATTCGCAGCACTCCTGCCAAGGAAAACGTTTTTTTATTTCCCTTAGCAGACGGCCCATTTCCTGAGGTGTCAGAATCGTTGGCGTCCCGCCTCCAAGATAAATATTTTCAGGAACCAAAGCAAATTTCTCTGCCAGCAGACCTGCTTCCTGGATTTCAGCCTCTAATATCTGCAAATAGGAAACAAGTTCCTGCCGCTCTTTACTCAAACTAAAGGCCGGGAACGAACAATATGTACAACGCGAAGGACAAAACGGGATACTTATATAAATTGCCACCCTTTGCGGATTACGTCCAAGTTCCTCCAGATAAGGGCGTTGTACGGCAGCGATTTTCTGCAATAATTCTATCTTATCAGGCCTTATGGCATATTGTTTCTCCAAAATCGCCGCTCTTTTTTCCTCTGAGAAACCCTGATCATACAGGTTATGCATAATTTTACCGGGGCGGATACCGGTAAGTATTCCCCAAGGCAAGCGGTAATTACAAATTTGGCTCAATAGTTTGTATAAACCGTGTTTTAAAAGGAGTTTTGCTTGAGCTTCCTGGTTAATAAGAGGTTGGGCCAGGATATCCTCTATTTCCCTGGTTGTTAAGTAAACCTGAAGATGACGCGGGAGAGACTGAGGCAGTCCTATCACCAGCTCCCTGTCAAACCCCTTGCGCAAAGTCCAGAAGAGTTCCAATTCTGTTGTTATTCCTAACGGAGCCTCAATCCTTATAACTGCCTGGCTTTCTTCCCCGGTATTTTCACCTGATCCGGAAAGCAAATCCTCTTCCTGCTCATATCTGTTCAGCCTGAGCTCAGGCTCTGAAAAAAAAGCTCTTATCAGATCAAAACCGGACTTTAATACTTCCTCAGGAATTGTGGTACTGCTTAATATCAGCTTAATTTAAATCACTCCCGATTATACCTCTTTCTTCAGATAGGCATTTAGGTATTTCCCAGCCGTTCGTTGTCTATAGTCATAGCTGAATAATTCAGTTCTATAGGGTGTGAGATTTGGGAGAAGTGCTTAAATCAATTAAGCGGCATTTTCCAATTATAGATAGAAATATACTGTCATATCCAATGTACATCTGATATTATATTTATACATAATTTAGGAAAGGTGGTCCCATAATGGATTACGAACAAATGTCCAAGAATGAACGTATGGCTAAACTTAAGAATTTAGTTGAAAAACAAAATTTTTTTTTTCACAGTGGGCAAACCAGAAACATTTCGTTCAGACTTGAACAGCTAAAACTTCTCAAAAGCAAAATTAAAGCCTATGAAGACAAAATAAACCAAGCTTTAAGGAAGGATTTAAACAAATCATTGTTAGAAGTTTATGCTACGGAAATCGCAATGGTTTATGGGGAGATTAATCATACTGTGAAAAATCTCCGGTCATGGGCAAAACCGAGTCGTGTGAAAACGCCCCTTTCCCACTTTGGTTCAACCGGCTATATTTACCCTGAACCATATGGTCTGGCTCTGATCATTTCTCCCTGGAATTATCCTTTCCAGTTAGTAATTTGTCCCTTGGCCGGAGCAATCGCTGCCGGAAACTGTGCTATAATCAAGCCCTCGGAATTATGCCCCAACATAACCGGAGTTATTGCCGAACTGATTCAGGAGTGCTTTCCTGAAGAATACATTGCTGTAGTTGAGGGAGGGATTGAAACCGCAAAAGCTCTTCTGGCAGAAAAATTTGATTATATATTTTATACCGGAAGTCCCGCTGTCGGGAAAATAGTTATGGAAGCTGCTGCCCAAAACTTAACTCCCCTGACACTTGAACTGGGTGGAAAAAGTCCCTGTATCGTTCATAATGATGCGGATCTTTCTCTGGCCGCAAAAAGGATTGTCTGGGGTAAATGTATAAATGCCGGTCAAACTTGTGTTGCCCCGGATTATTTGCTTGTTCATAAGAATATCAAAGAAAAGTTTTTGGAAAATATTAAAAACGCGATCCAAGAATCATACGGCAAAGATGTGACAAACAATGAGGACTTTCCTGTGATTATTAATGACAGGCATTTTCAAAGGCTTGTCGCTTACCTGGAAAACGGGCAAGTTCTCACCGGCGGCCGTTATGATGAGAAGAGAAGATTTATTGAGCCAACGGTTATCGACCAGGTTAACTGGAATTGCCCCATAATGCAGGATGAGATCTTCGGCCCGCTCCTTCCCGTTATGGAGTATGAAGATCTCTCGGAAGTTTTCAAAATGGTCAATGATCGCCCGAAACCGCTGGCCTTGTATTTCTTTTCCAACAATAAGAACCTTCAGAATAAAGTGATTAACAATATTTCCTACGGCGGAGGATGTATTAACGATACAATATTTCATCTTGTAAGTCCGTACCTGCCCTTTGGGGGAGTGGGTAACAGTGGAATCGGAAGCTATCACGGTAAAAGCAGTTTTGATACATTCTCTCATAAAAAAAGTGTTCTGCACCAGACAACTCTGTTTGACCTTCCGGCACGGTACCCGAATTTCAAATATGCCCTAAAGGTTTTCAGAATGTTGTTCCATTAACAAATATTTAAATAATTTACTATTTTGTATATTTCCGAGTTCTTAACGTATACCCTGGGGATTCTCCGGCCAACAATACAACACAGTTCATAGTTTATTTGTCCGGCTTTTTGGGCAACATCATCGATACTTATTGAATTTTCCCCCTGTGTCCCATAGATAACTACTTCATCGCCAACATTTATCTTCCCCTTGATATTGGTAATATCAATCATACATTGATCCATACATATCCGCCCGATAATGTCTGCTCTTTGACCGGCAACCAATACTTGCCCTTTATTACTTAGATTCCGGGTTAAGCCATCCGCATATCCTACTGAAAGGGTTGCAATAATTGTTTCCTTATCCGTTATATAAGTCCTGTTGTAACTTATTCCTGTTCCTGGCGGGACCGCCTTGATTTGAATGATATTTGCTTTAAAAGTCATTGCCGGTTTAATATCAATTTTACTTTGGCGGCGGACCGTATCTGACGGATACATCCCATATAAAATGAGGCCGGCCCGGACCATATTCAAATGGGTTTGGGGATAACAAATGATCGCCGCACTATTCGCTGTATGCAATGTTGGAATATGGATTCCGATTCTGTTCAACTCATTATTTAAGCTAACAAAATATTCAAACTGTTCATCAGTGAAACCGCGCTCTTCTTCATCTGCAGATGAAAAATGGGTAAACATTCCTTCAATAATAATACTTTTAAGCGCCAAGATCTGCTTGATCTCTTTGACTGCCCTGTAACCGGGAAGAAATCCTATTCGGGACATCCCGGTATCGACTTTAACATGGACTTTGGCGATTTTGCCCAATTTAACAGCCGCCCCGGATATACTTGAAGCCAACTCCTGCTCAAATATGCTTTGAGTCACATCAAATTGTACTATCTCTTCAGCCCGGCGGGGATCAGTATAACCTAAAACAAGGATCGGCACTTTAATACCTAATTTCCGTAATTCAATTGCTTCATCAAGCATTGAAACTGCAAACCTGTCAATAAATTTTGTTTCCAGGATAGCTTGAGCAACTTCTTTAACGCCATGTCCATAAGCATCAGCTTTGACGACAGCCATAATTTTGGCATTCTTACTGGTAATTTCTCTGATTTTCCTGACATTATAAATAATATTGTCCAGGTTTATCTCTACCCAGGCTCTGTTTAATTTGAATTCCATGCAAACCTCCATTTGATATGGATCAAATGTTTAACAAAATATTTTACTCCCTGAAATACTGATCTACAGTTTCCCGGTCATTAAAGTGCTTAATATGATTTATAAATACCTGGTAGGTTTCTTGTCCTTTCCCGGATATCACCAGGGCATCGGCAGCAGTCAGCATTGCCAGGGCCCTAAAAATTGCCGTTTTCCTGTCCTCAACCTTTTCATAAGCACATTCAGTCTTCATTAATCCCTCTTCAATATCATTGATAATATTCAGCGGTTCTTCTGTGCGGGGATTATCAGTTGTAATTATACAATAGTCGGAATAGGCCCCTGCAGCTTTTCCTAACTCCTGCCTGCGTTTTTTATCCCTGTCCCCGCCGCAGCCAAATACCGTTAAAATCTTTCCGGGAGTAATATCCCTTACTGTTATAAGCAAATTCTTTAAAGCAAACGGCGTATAGGCACTATCAATAATTATTAAATATCCCCGAGGATTTTTTACTGTTTCAAATCTGCCCTTTAGGCAATTCAGGTCAGCAATTGAGGAAACAATTCTCTCCGAGCTTATCCCTGATTTATAACAACAGGCTATCGAGGCCAGTAAATTATTCAAAAAACTCTTTCCGGGAATCCGATAATTAACCATCTTCCAGACCCTATCCGGAAAATGAAGATCAAAAACAGTATTATCTTTATTGTAAGTAATATTGTCTGCGGAGATATCTCTATCCTGATCAGGTCTGATTCCGTATTTTAATAGATTTAAGGCTTGTAATTGACCGCTTAACCTAATACTCAACGTATTCATTGTATCTGTTATAAACCACTCTGTCGCCTGAATTAAATTAGAAAATTGTTTTACAGCTTTTCCTTCCCGGAATAACTGATTATCCAAATCTTCGTTTGAATTAAGTATTATGCACATTTTAAATTTACAACCGTAATATTTAGAT
>DATMXV010000124.1:0-2572 GCA_035561335.1 Desulfitobacteriaceae bacterium | reverse complement strand
ATAAAATAGGGTTAGAAACCTCTTAAAAACTGAACTTAAATATCTGCGTATGGAGGTGCAATTTTGATTGATAGAAAGTCCGCAAAGTTCTATGATCAATTATCCCGCTATTTATTTATCGGCAGTGCCACTTTAGTATCTTTAATAATCCTTTCTATTATCTGGTTTGTAGGCCAGCAGGGTTTATCAACCTTTCGCGAGGCCAGTGTTATAGAATTTTTTACCAGCAGCAATTGGAGTCCTGAAACAGGCCACTTTGGCGCTTTAACTTTTATTACCGGCTCCTTAGCCACGACCGCAATCGCGATTATTCTGGGCGGACCGTTTGGCTTAGCTGTTGCTGTCTTTATGGCCGAAATCGCTCCGGCCAGAGTACGGTCTATAATGAGACCGGCAACTGAACTTTTTGCCGGAATACCATCTGTTGTCTACGGATATGTGGGAATCACCGTTTTTGTTGACCTTATCCGCAAAACAACTCATACGCCAACCGGTTACGGCCTGTTGGCCGGGGGAATCGTGCTGGCGATTATGATTTTGCCTACTGTGATAAGCATTTCCGAAGATTCTATCCGTTCTCTGCCCGAAACCTACAAAGAGGCTTCTTTGGCTTTGGGAGCCACACGCTGGCAAACAGTTTGGAAAGTTCTTCTGCCTGCTGCGACTCCGGGTATTCTGACTGCTGTCATTTTAGCTATGGCCAGAGCAATCGGAGAGACGATGGCTGTGCAAATGGTTATTGGCAACTCGCCGCGCTTTCCTTATTCTTTTGTAACTCCAACTTCTACCTTAACCAGCAATATTGTAATGGAAATGGGCAATACTCCTTTTGGTTCAACTTGGAATAATGCTTTGTTTATGATGTCCCTGATCTTATTATTGATCTCCCTGCTTTTAATCATCCTTGTGCGTCTGTCTGCCAGAAAGGGGGCGGCTCTTTGAAACCGAAACAACTCGATCGTCTGGCAACCGGCTTGTTATGGCTGGCAACCGCTTTAGTTATTGCTTTGTTAATCTGGTTTTTAGTTTATATCCTGGGCCGGGGGTTGCCGTATTTTACTCCCGGGTTTTTTAAGTCCGGTGGGGATGGCGTTGGTTCACAGCTTTTTAATTCTTTTTATATTTTACTGTTATCCCTGGTTTTCTCTTTGCCGGTGGGAATCAGTGCCGGAATTTATCTGGCGGAATATGCCCCTAATAATAAGTTGACAGACTTAATACGTCTCAGTACGGAAAGTTTGGCGACCGTACCCTCTATTGTTTTTGGGCTTTTCGGGATGATCATTTTTGTTAATATCCTGGGCCTGGGATTCAGTATCATTGGCGGGGCGGCCACCTTAGCTTTATTGAACCTGCCTATCCTTGTCAGAGTGACTGAAGAATCAATCCGGGCGGTACCGGGAAGTTATAAAGAAGCCAGTCTTGCTCTGGGCGCCAATATGTGGCAGACCTTACGCAAGGTAATCATACCGACTGCTTTACCGGGACTAATTACCGGAGTTACTCTGGTAGCCGGACGGGCCCTGGGCGAAACCGCAATCCTGATCTTTACAGCCGGAATGAATGTTTCCAGATACCTCTTTGACGTAAACCCTTTAGCTGCCGGAGAAACCTTGGCAGTTCATTTATTCGCAGTTAAGTCTAACCCTTTACCTGGAACCAATGCCGAACAAATCGCTGATGGAACAGCTGCTCTTTTGATTATTATGGTTTTGGTCTTTAATCTGTGTTTATCCTTGCCCGTTCGCTGGTATCAAAAGCGCTTGCTGGGAAAATGATAAAGGAGAACTGCAATGGACAAAATTAGTGTTGATAACCTGGATTTGTATTATGGGGATCAAAAGGCCTTGGACAAGATTAATCTGGCGATAACCGAAAATAGTATCACAGCCTTAATCGGCCCATCCGGCTGTGGCAAATCCACCTTTATCCGGGCTTTAAACCGGATGCATGATTTGCTTCCCAATGTACATATTTATGGAAAAATCTTTATAGACGGTCAGGATATCTACCATCATGATACTGATGTTGACCTGTTGCGCAAAAAGGTAGGAATGGTTTTCCAAAGGCCTAATCCCTTTCCCAAATCAGTTTTTGAAAACGTGGCTTATGGGCCCCGCATCCACGGTGAGACTAACAAAAAGAAGTTAAACGAGATTGTCGAAGCCAGTCTGAAAGGCGCCGTCTTATGGAATGAAGTAAAGGACAGATTGCAGGAGTCTGCCCTGGGGCTTTCCGGCGGCCAGCAGCAACGGCTCTGTATCGCCCGTTTGCTGGCGGTTGAACCGGAAATATTACTAATGGATGAACCAACCTCAGCTCTTGATCCTATTTCGACAATGAAGATTGAAGAACTGATTGTGCAATTAAAAAACCGCTATACAATTATTATTGTGACCCATAATATGCACCAGGCGTCCCGGATTTCCGACCGTACGGCTTTTTTCTTAAACGGGGAACTCATTGAAGAAAATAATACCGGAGTGATTTTTACCAGACCGGCTAAAAAACAAACCGAAGATTATATTACAGGCCGCTTCGGTTAATAATTCCTTGTTTTTATTCATATAAT
>DATMXV010000123.1:0-33076 GCA_035561335.1 Desulfitobacteriaceae bacterium | reverse complement strand
ATTGCATATTTTTCACTTAAAACGTATTGGCTTAGATATCCGGTTGACTTATACCTTATTTCATGGTTTTGAATCTTAATTAAGGTTGGTCATGGATAAAAGATAGGGGTGGGGAAAATGAACGGGGACGAAAATAATACTCAGAATCTGGAGTTGGGCGAATTTCTGGAGTTCTATCTGCTTGATTCTCAGGAGCAGGTTGAGAAACTTGGCGCCGGTTTGTTGGAATTGGAAAAGGAAGGCAACAATATTAGTCTGATCAATGATCTTTTCCGGTCGGCTCATAGTTTAAAAGGGGCTTCCGGGACAATGGGGTTTACGCCGATAGTAAAGTTAACCCATGCTGCGGAAGATTTACTTGACCGTTTGCGGCAAGGAATAATGAACGTCTCTATGGATATGATTGATCTTCTTTTGGCAGTAACCGACCGGGTTAAAGCTATGCTTGCCCAAGTGGAACTTAATAAGGAAATAACAACTGAATATGAGGATTTGGTTTCAGGTATGAAAGAATTGTTAAATGCCGGACCTGGAAGGGAAGCAGTTAAGCAAACATTTGCGGCAACAAATTCCAATCCGCCTAATTCCGGTTTTACACCGCTGGATTTTGCTTTGCTATCTGAGGAATGGGAAAAGGTTAATGACGCCCAGAGTATGGGACATATCATTTATCAGGTTGATATAGTTTTGGCTCCTGATACCCTGATGAAAGCAGTACGCGCGGTTATGGTTATGCAGAAGATAGAGAGTATGGGAACTGTTGTTAAGGTACTGCCGGGGATTGAGGATTTGGAAACCAGTAATACAGAAAGATTTTCCCTGTTGTTTATCAGTGATGAACTCCCTGCTGAGATATCTCAGGAGATCCTGGGTATTTCGGAGATCCTGACAGTAACACTTAATATTTATCCTTTGTGTGAAGCGGAACTGGATCGCCTTGAACAGGAAGCAACGCAAGCGCAAAGGGAAGTTGCCGCTGCTTTGGCTGCCCGGGAGGTGGAACCTGCCGAGCAGATTAAACCTGTCAAATTAAACGGCACCAAGGAACAGGCTAAAATCCGGGAGGTTCCAAGGATAGCAAACACCGGGGCAGCGCCACCCGGAGCAGAAAGCAGTAATCAGGTGCATACGATCAGAGTCGAGACTTCCAGAATGGATAACCTGATTAATTTAGTTGGGGAAATTGTGATAACCAGGACACGTCTGGTTCAGATTGGTTCTGACCTCAAGGAACAATATCAAACAGAACCGCTGGTTGGTTACTTGAATGAAACCAATGTTTATCTTGGAAGATTGATGAATGACCTTCAGGAAAGTGTTATGCGTTTGCGGATGGTACCGATAGGAACAGTCTTTAGCCGCTTTCCCCGTCTGGTCCGTGACCTTTCGCGCAAGGTCGGAAAAGAAATTGAACTGGTTATTAATGGTGAAGATACGGAACTGGATAAAACTGTAGTTGAGCTTATCGGGGACCCTCTGATGCATCTTATCCGTAATTCTGTCGATCATGGAATCGAGATCCCGCAAGAGCGGCGGGAAGCCGGGAAACCTGAGCTGGGAAAAATCACTTTAGATGCTTACCATGAAGGTAACCATATTGCGATTTTGGTTTCTGATGACGGGGCCGGGTTACCTTTAGATAAGATACGGCAAAAAGCAATTGAAAAAGGTTTAATAGGAGAACGGGAGGAACTCTCCGAACAGGATACGGCCAATCTTATTTTTCTGCCCGGGTTCAGCACGGCGGAGCAAGTTACGGATATATCCGGCCGGGGCGTGGGTATGGATGTTGTTAAAAAGTCCTTGAATAATTTAGGCGGTCTGGTTGATATCGATACTCGTAAAGGGCAAGGGACTACCTTTATTATCCGGCTTCCGTTAACCCTGGCTATTATTCAGGCTTTATTGGTCGAAGTGGGGAATGAGATTTACGCTGTGCCGCTTTCTTCCGTGCTGGAAACATTATTGGTTAATCGTAAGGAAATTAAATCAGTCGGTTCGCTGCCAATGGTTCAGCTCAGAGGGGATACTCTGCCTTTGATATCCTTACATGAGAGATTTGAGCTCCCTGCTTCAGAAGTACCGGCGGAAGAGGTTTTTGTTGTGGTTGTCGGCCTGGGAAATAATTCCCTGGGGCTTGTTGTCGACGGTTTGCGCGGGCAGCAGGAAATTGTTATCAAGTCCCTGGGAGATATTTTAAATAATTTGCCGGGAATTGCCGGGGCGACAATTCTTGGTGACGGGAAAGTAACCTTGATTCTGGACATCGGATCGCTTATCCAGGATGTACTGGTTAAACGGAAGAACTAAACTAATCGAGGTCCGAAGTTCGAAGCCCGAATCAGTAATGCCTTGTTTTTGAACGCATCGGACTTCAAGTCTCGAATCTCGAACATCGAACATCAAAAAGGAGGTATCTCTATGGCAGAAGAACAACTCGTAACTTTTGGTTTAGGATCCGAAGAATTTGGGGTAGACATAATGCTGGTTCAGGAAATTATTCGTATTCCGCCAATTACCCGGGTTCCCAAGGCGCCTGATTATGTTGAAGGAGTAATAAATCTTCGCGGCAATGTTATACCGGTAGTTTGTTTGCGTACTTGTTTCGGGATGGAAAAAATAACGGAAACTGATCTGAGCAGAATTATCGTTCTGCAAATCCAAAAAAAGGTATTTGGGATTCGTGTAGATACAGTTACTGAAGTTTTACGGTTGGCTGATTCAGCGATTGAACCGCCGCCAACGGTTGCCCTAGGTATGGATGTTCAGTTTATTCGCGGTGTTGGCAAGATCGGTGAGCGCCTGCTCATCCTTCTGGACCTCAATCAAATAATGAGTGAGGAGATAAATAATGAACTTGCCTCCTGATTCCCGGATCAGAGTATTGGTTGTGGATGATTCACCTTTTATGCGTCTTACAATTCAGAAGATTTTAGGACAAGATTCCGGGATAAAGGTGATTGATACAGCGCGTGACGGGCGTGAGGCAATAGAAAAGCTAAAGGTACTGCGCCCGCAGGTTGTCACAATGGATATAGAAATGCCGGTGATGAACGGCCTTCAGGCTTTAAACGAAATTATGCGTTGCCGGCCGACGCCGGTAATTGTTTTCAGTTCCTTAACAACTGCCGGAGCAGAGTCAACCTTGAAAGCCTTGGATTCCGGAGCTTTCGATGTTGTGGCCAAGCCTTCCGGACCGGACCTTAAGAATCTGTCCAGAGAACTGTGCGAAAAAATCCATTCTGCCGCTAAAGTTAATCTTACACGTTTAGGAAGGAAAATTGGGCCTGGTTCTCCGGCGCCGATAGGGTTAGCGCCAAAATATTTGACAAAGAATCTTTCACCCGAACGTATTTCTTTAAATCACCCGAAACATCCTGTTCAGATTGTGGCAATTGGTACGTCTACGGGGGGGCCGTCAGCCCTGCAAACGGTCTTGCCGCGCTTGCCTGCCGATTTTCCGGTACCGGTAGTAGTTGCTCAACATATGCCGCCGGGTTTTACCGGACCATTAGCCCAGCGTTTGAATGGAATTTGCCCTCTGACGGTATGTGAAGCCAGTCCAGGCGAAATATTGAGGGCCGGGAAAATCTATATTGCGCCGGCGGGCAAGCAGATGCAGGTAGAACGCAAGGCCGGACAGCTTGTGCTTCAAATTGGGGATAACTCTCCGGTTCCCACCCATTACCATCCTGCAGTTGATGTGATGTTATTATCCCTGGCGAAAGAAGTCGGCAAAGGAACACTGGCTGTTATCATGACCGGTATGGGTAATGACGGTCTCAGAGGGATGAAAGAGATTAAAGCCTCGGAGGGTTATGCTATTGCCGAGGCGGAAGAGACCTGTGTGGTTTATGGTATGCCCAAGGCTTTGGTTGATGCAGGTTTGGCTGACCGGGTAGTACCATTGGGCAATATTGCCCGGGTTATAAGAGAAAGTGTTCAAAGGAGATAATTGAGATGAGCATTTTTAGAGCAATTGATACCAGTGCTTCAGGATTGACTGCCCAACGTCTCAGGCTTGATCTGATTGCCAATAATATTGCCAATATTAATACAACCAGAACGGGCCTGACTACTCCGGAGGGGAATGAGATTCCCTACCGGCGGCAAATGGCGCTTTTTGTTCCCAGGTCAACCGAGACAAGTTTTTCTTCGTTTTTCAGGAAAACGCTGGAGGAACAAAGTACAGGGAACGGTGTTCAGGTAAGTTCTCTAATTCAGGATCAGACTCCTTTTCGTTTAGAATACAATCCGGATTCACCGGATGCCGTTAAAGTGGCGGAACCCGGAATACCGGTAGGCTATGTACGCCTGCCAAATGTGAATATTATTACAGAAATGGTTGATATGATTTCAGCTTCGAGAGCTTATGAAGCAAATGTTACCGCCCTCAATGCCAGTAAGTCTATGGCCATGAAGGCTCTTGAGATCGGAAAGGGGTAAGAAGTAAATGAATTCAATTTCCGGAATTGCTCCATTACTGCCTTTAACAGCCGTTAATCAGACTGATAATACCGGTTCTGCAACGACTGAAACTGATTTTGCCGGCTTTTTGAAAAATGAGCTTAATAAAGTAGATGCCTTACAGAAAGATGCCGAGGTGGCAAGTATTGAGCTGGTAACCGGTCAAATCCAGGACCTGCATACAGTAATGGTGGCCCTGGAAAAGGCAAACCTTTCCCTGGGGTTAACTATTGAAGTTCGGAATAAGGTACTGGATGCCTATAATCAAATAATGCGCATGCAGATTTAATTAGGCAAAATAATCTATCTGTTCAGATTTGAAGATTAATTAAAAGAGATAGGGGGAACATAATGAATCTATCTTGGGCAGAGATAAAAAAATCTTTGCTGCAATTTTGGGATAAATTATCTCGTCCACAAAAAATTATTGCCGTTTTAGCTCCTCTTTTGGTTGCTTCATCTCTGATTGTTCTGATTGTTTGGGCGAGTCGTCCTGAGTATGTATCTATCTTTACAAAATTAAGTGATTCTGAAGCGGGAGCAATTAAATCTAAATTAACGGAGTTAAAAGTTGATTACCGTCTGGCGGACAATGGGGCCAGTATTCAAGTGCCTCAAAAACAGGCTGCCGAGGTGCGTCTGGAATTAGCTAATGCCGGTTTGCCGGAGAGCAGTAAATTCAGTTTTGATAATATTGATCAACTACGTTTGGGGGAAACTGATGCCGATAGAAAACTGCGTTATGTTTTAGGATTACAGGATGAATTGGAAACCACACTTAAAACCCTGACCGGCGTTACCGATGCCAGAGTGCATATTGTAATGCCTGAGCCTTCCCTGTTTGCCGAAAAGGAAGAACCGGCTACCGCCGGGGTTACGCTCAAATTGGTTCCCGGGACCAAGGTTACTGAAGATCAGGTCAGAGCAATTGCCAAACTTTTGGCTTCCTCGATTGAGGGATTGAAACCGGAAAATGTCACAATTGTTGATACAAGCGGGAACACATTATCAGATATTATCAGTCAAAACCAGACCCAGGCAGGGTTATCGGCAACCCAGCTCCAATTGCAGCAAACAGTTGAAGAAAATATTCAAAAATCTGTGCAAAGCATGTTGGATAAGGTTTTGGGTTCAGGAAAAGCAG
Organism: Desulfitobacteriaceae bacterium; assembly: GCA_035561335.1. Lineage (GTDB taxonomy): Bacteria > Bacillota > Desulfitobacteriia > Desulfitobacteriales > Desulfitobacteriaceae > UBA2264. The sequence goes on along the minus strand of DATMXV010000123.1, from coordinate 27,465 downwards.
TTGTCCGGGTTAATGCTGTTTTGGATTTTGATCAGATTAAGATAACAGAACAAACCAATGGTCCGGGTGCTGTTTTAAGCAGACAGAATACTTCGGAGAATACCACGAATAATGCTCAAACAGGCGCCGTGCCTGGAACTGACACGAATATTCCAACATATCAGGCAGCGGCTAATGCGGGAACTTCAACATCGACTAAAACCAGCAATACCGAAAATTTCCAAGTCGATACCAGACAGGAAGAGAGGGTAGTCAATCCGGGAGCAATCAAACGGCTTTCTGTTTCCGTTTTAGCCGATGAAACTACTGTCGGCCAGGATCAGATTAATAAGATTCAGACGGTTGTCACTTCAGCCGCGGGAATTGACCAAGACAGGGGCGATCAAATTCGGGTAGAGGCTATTCCTTTTGACAGAACAGGTTTGGAAGCGGAAAAGAACGCTTTTGCTCTGGCTGAATTAAAAAGACAAATTTTATTTTATGCTCTGGGCGGAGCAGTAATTTTGGGACTTATTTTGTTGCTTATTTACTGGCGTTCCAGGGTTAAAGCGAAAAAGTCCAAGATAGCTATGGAAAGTGATTTAGTTGAATCACAAATAGAGAAAACAATTGAAGAGACACCTGTTGGTTCAACCGAAAAACGGGCGGCGGAGGAAATAGAAAACCAGAAAATCAGGGAGTCAGTTGAGCAATATGCCATTGCTAATCCTGATGAAGCAGCACGGATACTTAAAACTTGGTTGTCGGAGGATGAATAGTATGGGGCAACAAAGATCAGGGCTGCAGAAAGCGGCAATATTGGTAATTGCTTTAGGACCCAGGCACTCTGCACCTGTATTACAACATTTGACGGAAACTGAACTTGAAACGCTTACGTTGGAAATGGTAAATGTGCGCCGGGTTTCTGCTGATGAACGTGATCATGTTATCAGGGAATTTCACCAAATGTGTATGGCCAATGATTATATAGCTCAGGGTGGAATTGAATATGCCCATGATGTCCTGGGACGGGCGCTTGGGGAGCAAAGGGCTTTAGAACTAATCACCAGAATCTCCACATCTTTGAAGATGCGTCCTTTTGATATTGTCCGCAGGACAGATCCTAAACAACTGTTAACATTTATCCAGGGGGAACATTCCCAGACAATTGCCCTGATCATGACTCATTTAACCCCGGATAAAGCGGCGATCTTGATTTCAGGCTTAACTCCTGAACGTCAGGCTGATGTAGCCAAAAGAATGGCCTTGATGGGCCGGACCAGTCCCGGTGTCCTAAAAGAAATCGAAAAGGTGCTGGAAAGAAAGATCTCCAGTTTATCGCCCGTTGATTACTCAAGTTCAGGCGGTATTCAAAGTGTGGTTGATATGCTTAACAGGGCTGATCCCGGAACCACGAAAACAGTTATGGAAGCTTTGGAATTTGATGACCCTGATTTGGCTGAAAAGATTAAACGTCAAATGTTTGTCTTTGAAGATATTGTTATGCTTGACGACAGGGGGGTACAGCTGGTCTTAAGGGAAGTGGAAACAAAAGATTTGGCCTTGGCCTTAAAAGGATCCGACACAGAGGTAGTTGCCAAGATTATGAAAAATATGTCGGAGAGAGCAGCCCAGATGATCAAAGAAGATATGGAATTTATGGGTCCTGTACGGTTGCGTGATGTCGAAGATGCCCAGCAACGGATTGTTAAGGTTATCCGCAGAATCGAAGAAAGCGGTGCGATTGTTATTTCCAGGGGTGGTAGTGATGAAATCGTTTACTAAGGGGAGCATATTTAAAAGTAATCAAGTAGAAATCCTGACTCCGCGCTTGCTTCAGGGCAGTTTAGAAGGATTTGAACGGTTTGGGATTAATCCGGCTGTATTGACCGATGATTTTAAGCAGCCTGAAATAGCGGAAAGCATATCTGAGAATTTAACTGAGGCGGAGATCAGTGCTTCCCGGATAATCGCCGAAGCTGAGGTTCAGGCCAGAGAGATTATCCGGGAGGCCGAAGCCAAGGTAAATGAACTGATTCTCCAAAGTGAGATAGAGTCTGACAACATTATCCAAAAAGCTAAAATGCAGGAAAAGTTATTACGGGAAGAGTTAGCTCAAGCCGTACGGGAAGAGATTGAACCGCTGGCCTATTCCGAGGGTTATCAAAACGGGAGCCAAAAGGCGGAGCTGGAAAGCCGGGAAACAAGAGAACGGGCCCAAGCACTTTTCAATCTGGCCCAAAGGGCTTTACGTGAAGAATATCTTAAAGTTGATGATTCATTGCTTAACTTAGCACTGCAAATTGCCAGGCGGATAACCGGAATTACCTTAGCCCTGAATCCCCGGAAACTGCTTGATATTGTAAGATCCCTTACATTCCTGCCCCAGGAAAGGGAGGGCTGGCGCTTGCATATCTCCGCGGATGATGTGGAATGGATTGCGCAGCTTGGGTCTGATGAACAATTGCCTTGTCCGTGGGTAAAAGATGAGACTCTCCGGCAGGGAGATTGTTTTCTGGAGTGCCAGGAGGGGATATATGATGCCAGAATTGAGGCGCAGTTAACAAAAATGGAAAAAGCTTTGCTGGAGGAACTAAAATATGAGGAACTGGAAGCGACTGGCACGGAAGGTGGATGCAATTGACCCGGTATCAGTCCAGGGTTTGATTTCCAAAATTGTCGGGCTTTTGATAGAGTCGGCAGGTCCCCGGTCCAGCGTGGGGGAATTATGTCTTATTCTTACGCGTGACGGCCGGGAAATACCGTCAGAGGTGGTTGGTTTTCGCGGCCCGACAACTTTATTAATGCCTTTGGGGGAACTTGAAGGTATTGCCCCGGGCGACAGGGTTATTCCCCGGCAGCAAAAACTTATGGTGAATACCGGACCTAATCTGCTGGGGAGGATTCTGGACGGACTGGGCCACCCGTTGGATGGAAGGCCATTATTGACTGAAGGTGTTTATTCTCTCCAGAATTCTCCGCCTAATGCTTTTTCACGTCCCGCTATTAAAAATATTTTAAATGTTGGGGTGCGTGCGATTGACGGCTTAATATCGATAGGACAAGGACAAAGAATCGGGATCTTTGCCGGTTCAGGGGTAGGTAAAAGTACTTTATTGGGGATGATGGCCCGTAATACAACTGCTGATGTTAATGTAATTGCCCTTGTTGGGGAACGGGGCCGGGAACTTGGAAATTTTATTGAAAAGGATTTAGGCCGGGAAGGCCTGGACCGTTCAGTGATTATTGTCGCCACCTCGGATCAACCGGCGCTTATTCGCCTGAAGGCTGCGTTTACAGCGACGGCAATTTCTGAATATTTTCGTGATCTGGGTTTGAACGTTTTGTTAATGATGGATTCGGTAACGCGGTTTGCTATGGCCCAACGTGAAGTTGGTTTAACTGCCGGGGAGCCGCCGGCTACCCGGGGATATCCGCCTTCGGTATTTTCCTTGTTGCCTAAACTGTTGGAACGTTCAGGAATGGCTGCCAAAGGCAGTATTACCGGTATTTATACCGTCCTGGTTGATGGCGATGATCATAATGAACCCATTGCTGATGCCGTCAGGGGTATCCTGGACGGACATATTGTCTTAACAAGGGAACTTGCTGCTAAAAATCATTATCCGGCAATTGATATCCTGCAATCAGTCAGCAGGGTTATGGGAGATGTAGTTGCCGCAGAACATCTAACCTTAGCAAAAAGAGTTCGTGAACATTTAGCAGTTTATCATGAAGCAAAAGATTTAATTGATATTGGCGCTTATGTCCAAGGCAGTAATCCGGCGATTGACGCCGCAATTAAGAAAAGACCAGGAATTATTCGTTTTCTTTGTCAGGAAATTAATGAAAAGTCCGGTCACGATCTCATGCTTGAACAGTTGAGATCAATATTTCAGGAGGAAAACTAATGCCCGGATTTAGATTTAGGCTTAAAACCAGTTTGCATCTGGCTGAACAAAAACTTGATGACCGGAAAATTCAATTAGCTCAGGAAACAGCAAAGCTGCAGGAGCGGATATTTACCCGGGAAAAACAAAAAGAGGATTGGCTTGCGGCCTTGGACAGTCAACGTAAGGCAGGATTAAGCAGTCCTGAGGATTTAGGAATGTGGCAGGTTTTTACATCCGGGCAATTAAGGTTATTACGTAAATGTGAACAGGAGTTAATTCTCCAGGAAGAACTGGTTGCCAGGAAACGTTCAGAACTTATGGAAGCCAGGCGCGACTGTGAAAAACTGCTTAGATTAAGAGAAAAACAAGCAATAGCTTTTCAGTTGGAGGCAAACCGCCGGGAACAAGCAGTTATTGATGAAGTAGCCCAGGTCCAGTACGTTAAACAAATTCATAATTCATAATGCGAAATGCATAATCAAGATTTTCAATTATGCATTATGAATTGTGCATTATGCATTAAGTGCAGGGGGTTTTTTAATGATTGAAGTAACTCGTTTAAATGGCAAAAAGTTTGTCATAAATACTGATCTTATTGAAATACTGGAGGAAACTCCGGATACGGTAATAACCTTGACAAGTGGAAATAAATATGTGGTCAATGAGCCTGCAAAAGTACTTATCAGGCGGATCATCGATTATCGTAAAAAATGTCATCCGCAATATCCTGAACAAGAGGGAGAGTATTTAAGTAATGAGTAAAAAAGCTGTGCTGCTAATTATTGTTATGTTTGTAATAGGGATTGGGTTAGGTACCGGCGGAACCCTGACCGCTCAGAAATATTTATCTCCGGCCAAAAACAAAGCGGAAGTTGCCAGAAACAAGCCTGTACAGTCTGATATGCCGGTAGATTACGGCGGTCCTTTAGTTTCAATCGGCGAGTTTACCTTGAACTTAAAAGAAGGGTCTTACTTAAGGACTCAGATTACGGTTGAAGGAGCAGATGCCAAAGCAGGGGAGTATTTGGAAGAAAAAATCGCTTTTCTTAAGGACGCGGTAAATGTGGTGCTTTCCAATAAATCAGTAGCAGATATTCAGACCATTGAGTCAAGGGAAAAACTACGGCAGGAACTCCTGCTCAAACTTAATGCAGTGACTGATGAGAAAGTGTCCAATGTATTGTTTGAATCCTTTGTTTACCAATAATTCCTGGAGTAATCAGAAGTCAGGAGTCAGGAGTCAGAATGAGAGAACCGGATAATTAACAGTCCACAATAAAAAATTCCCAATTGTCAATTATGCATTATGAATTATGCATTATGAAAGGGGGGGTTCTATGGGAGACGTTTTATCCCAAACTGAAATTGATGCCTTGCTTAGTGCTTTATCCGAGGGGCAGGTTGATGCGGGTGACATAGATACTGCCAAAACACAGAAAAAAATTCGTATCTATGACTTCAAACGCCCAAACAAGTTTTCTAAAGATCAAATTCACTCTCTCCAAAATATTTTTGATAAGTATTGCCGGGCTTTAACAACCTATTTTGCCGGCCATTTACACTCTGTTATAGATACAAAGGTATTATCGGTTGAACAATTAACCTATGATGAATTTATCCGTTCCCTGCCGAATCCGACAATCCTTGCTTTATTTACCTTGAATCCGCTTGAGGGTACGGTTTTGCTGGAGATGAGTTCCAGCCTGGCGTTTTCGGTGGTTGAAAGACTATTAGGCGGGATAGGACAAGACTTGGAAAAGAATCGTGACCTTACTGAAATAGAGCGCACAATAATTGAACATCGTCTGGCGCAAATGATCGGTTTGCTGCAAGAAGCCTGGGAAGAAGTCTTCATGATCAACCCGCAGTTTGCCGCCCTGGAGACTAACCCTCAGTTTACCCAAATTGTTGCTCCGAATGAAATGATTGTGCTGATTACTGTTGAAGTCAATTTGGGGGGGATGGTTGGAATGATTAATATCTGTTTGCCCTATCTGGTTTTAGAGCCGATTCTGGATAAATTAAGTACTCTTTTTCTGTTCTCAGCCCAATCCAGGATTAACGCAAAGGAATATGCCGGGGTATTACGCCAGAAGATTGAACAGGCCAAGGTTGAAATGGTTGCTTTCCTTGGCGATACCGAAATATTGGTTAAGGATTTGCTGAACCTTGCCCCGGGTGATGTTATCCCTTTAACACAAAGTGTTCAGGAACCGCTTCCGGTCTTTGTTGGAAATTTTATTAAGTTCAAAGGTTTGCCGGGATTGCATGGAGCGCATCTTGCAATCCAGATGGTGGAAATTGTTAAGGACGGAGGGAGTCAAAATGAGTAATGGGATGCTTTCCCAGGAGGAAATTGATGCCCTTCTCAAGGGTACTCTGGAACCGGAAACAAATGAAGAAAACCCGCTTGAAGTATTTAGTGATATGGAAAAAGATGCTATTGGGGAAATAGCTAATATCTCCATGGGGACAGCCGCCACTACTCTTTCCCAGCTTGTAGGAAAGAAGGTTGATATTACTACGCCAATAGTAGATGTTTGCGGAGCTGAACAAATTACCAAAGATTACCCTGTGCCGTCAGTAATTGTCAATGTCAAGTATAAAAGCGGCCTGGATGGTTCAAATCTTCTGATTTTATCCCAGAAGGATGGAGCGGTAATTGTTGATTTGATGATGGGTGGCGCTGGAACTGATACAAGCGGAGAACTTTCCGAAATGCAAATCAGCGGGATTTCTGAAGCTATGAATCAAATGATGGGTTCGGCGGCTACTTCTATGTCTACGATGTTTAAATCAATGGTTGATATTTCTCCTCCCTTACTGGTCCTGAATGATCCGGCTAAAGACGGCGGAAATGATTTTTTGGATATCAATGAGACTTATGTCAGAATTTCCTTCAGGATGGTTATTGAAAATGTAATCGATAGTATTTTAGTGCAAATCATCCCGCTTGAGGTAGCTAAAGGGATGGTAACAAAGCTATTAGATAATGTAGAAACTGCAGTACCATTGAACAGTGATCCGGCAGTATCAGGTCCAGTGCCGCCGGTTAGGCAACAGGAAAGTCTTGCCTATCCCCCGCCGGTTATGCAGCCTGATAATTTAGCTTATCCCCCGCCTTCACCGGAACCGTTAACCGGAGCAAACGGGATTCCCAACCAACAAGGCGGTCATTATAATCCGCCGCCGCATTATACTCCCGGTCCGACGGCCCAAATTCAACCGGCTCAGTTTTCTACTTTGCACACCGGACAGCAGATGTCTCAACCCGATAATCTGGGGTTAATTCTTGATGTTTCCTTACAGGTCAGCGTTGAACTGGGCAAGGCCCGCAAAACGATCCGGGAGATCTTGGATATGGGCCCGGGTTCCGTAGTTGAGCTGGACCGTTTGGCCGGGGAACCGGTGGATATGATTATTAATGGCAAGCTTATTGCCAAGTGTGAAGTTGTTGTTATAAACGAAACTTTTGGGATTCGAATTACCGAAATCGTTAATCCGCTTGAACGCATGAAGACATTAAATTAATGAGGGGGAAAACAGATGAGCGCCAGTATTATGATTGTGGATGATGCCGCCTTTATGAGAATGATGTTAAAGGATATCTTAACAAAGAACGGATTTGACATTATCGGTGAGGCAGAAAATGGTTCAGTTGCCGTTAAATTATACGGTGAGCTCAAACCGAATTTAACAGTTATGGATATTACCATGCCTGAGATGGACGGTCTTCAGGCAGTTAAAGAAATCCGGAGACTTGACCCGCAGGCCCGGATTGTCATGTGCAGTGCCATGGGACAACAGTCTATGGTTATAGAAGCAATTCAATCCGGGGCCAAAGATTTTGTAGTCAAACCGTTTCAGCCTGAACGGGTTGTTGAGGCCATTACAAAGGCGTTGAAATAAAATGCCGAATATTGAAACACAACCTTATACACCCGGTGTTGTTGATAGCGCCGGCAGTTCAGTCCCCGCTTTTTCCTGGGGCGGACTTTTTGCTACTTTATTTATCGTAATTCTGATATTGCTGATAACATTATGGATTATTAAAAAGTTAAACAGGTCTGCAGCGAAAGGATTAAATACTCCCTGGGTGCGTGTACTTGACCGGCAGGTATTAGGAGGACGGCAAATAATCTATCTGGTGGAAATAGCGGGCCGGTTACAGGTTTTGGGAGGGTCGGATTATCACTTGATTAAGATCGGTGAGATTGATGATCCCGGGATTGCCGCAGAAATATTTGATGAAATTTCCAACACCCCTACTGAAAAGTTGGAAGGATTTATCGTCCGTCTTACACAGAAATTGTTCAGACAGAAACGAAAAGGCCAAGATTCTTTTTCAATTGAATTGGAGCAGCTGCTCAAGGAGGTTGAGAAGTAATGAAGGTCTGTTCGGGGTTGCTTAAGCGAAACTATAAATGGTTCCTGATAAGCTTGATTACCGTTCTGGGAATTCTGAATAATACGAGGATCACGCTGGCCGCCGGTTTAACACTTGATCTGGGAAACGGCACAGATCAACAGTTGAGTACATCCCTTGTAATTTTCCTGTTATTAACTGTGCTCTCGATTGCTCCGGCTATTCTGGTATTAATGACCTCATTTACCAGAATTATCGTTGTTCTTTCCTTTGTCCGCAATGCTTTGGGAACTCAGCAAATGCCTCCCAACCAGGTGCTGCTTGGTTTAGCTGTTTTTCTTACATTCTATGTTATGGCCCCAACCTGGAATCAGATAAATTCTCAAGCTTTGCAGCCATATCTTAATAACAGTATCAGTCAAGATGAGGCCTTGAATAAAGCCGAGGAACCGCTCAGAGCCTTTATGTTCAAACAAACCAGGGAAAAGGATTTAGAGTTGTTTGTCAATTTGGCTAAGATTGAGCGGCCTCAAACATATAGTGATATCCCTACTTATGTCCTGATCCCTTCTTTTATTATCAGTGAGCTCAAGACGGCTTTCCAGATGGGGTTTGCGATTTTTATTCCTTTTATGATTATAGACATGATTGTTTCCAGTGTCTTAATGTCCATGGGTATGCTGATGCTTCCGCCAATGATGATCTCTTTACCATTCAAACTCTTGCTTTTTGTCCTTGTTGACGGATGGTACCTGGTAGTTGAGTCTTTAGTTACGAGTTTCCACTAAATTAATTCATAATTCATAATTCATAATCAAGAAACGGATAAGAGAATGGGTAATTTCATAATTGCATTGTACATTGTGCATTGTGCATTATGCATTATGAATTAAAAAGGAGATGTGTTATGAGTCAAAACCAGGTTCTTTATATGGCGAAAGAGGCCTTGGCTACCGCTATTCTGGTTGGCGGGCCGGTTTTGGGAGTGAGTCTGCTTATCGGACTTATTGTGAGTATATTTCAGGCTATGACTCAGATTCAGGAACAGACCCTTTCTTTTATCCCCAAGATTTTGGCAGTTGCCGCCGTAATGATACTCTTAGGGCCGTGGATGCTTAGCGTACTTACAAATTATACTGTAAATTTACTGAAACAGTTGGCAACATTTGCCAATTACTAGTTTGGAGGGGAAGGAAACTTGAGTCTGGCAGAGCTGCTCCAGTGGAACCTCTCTTTATTTATAATTATCCTATCTCGTTTAACCGGGATGATTATGCTGGCTCCGGTTTTTGGAGCGCGAGGAGTTCCCGGATTAATCAAGATCGGTTTAGCCGGAAGTCTGACAATAATTCTTTATCCCTTGATATTGGCGGAGAAACCGGAAATCCCTGTTGAGGTCCTGCCCTTAATAGGCCTAATCATTAAAGAAAGCCTGGTTGGCTTAGTTATTGGCTTTATTATTTATGCCCTGACCGCAGTATTGCAGGGCGCCGGTCAACTGATTGACTTACAAATGGGTTTCATTATGGGAAATATACTCGATCCGGTTTATGGGATGCAGAGCCCGTTAATGGGCAATTTTCAGCTTGTACTGGCGACGATGTTGCTGCTGGCCACAAATTCCCATCACTATTTAATTGCGGCAATGGTAAAAAGTTATACTTATATACCTATAAACATCGCTTCCTTACCAACAAATATTACTTTTTATGTTAATTTAACCACCAATATTTTCGCATTATCCGTACAGTTGGCGGCGCCGGTTATCGGGGCGATTTTACTGGCGGATCTGGGTATCGGCCTGTTAATCCGCGTTGTCCCGCAGCTCAATATTTTCTCGGTTATATTTCCCATGAAAATTCTTTTCGGTTTTATTTTACTGATCCTGATTATTCCCTTTTTCGGCGGAACAATTACGCATTTATTTAATACTTGCCTGAATTGGCTGGCGCAGTTCTATCTGGGATATAAACAATGAGCGAGAAACAATTTAAGGCTACGCCCCGGCGCAGACAGGAAGCCCGCAAAAAGGGCCAGGTATTTAAAAGTACAGAACTGAATTCGGCAATCCTCCTGTTGGGTTTTGTGGGTGTACTCAAATTTTGGCTGCCGGAAATGCTGCTCAGGATGGGAAAAATATTCAAATATGTCTGGTCCGGTTCAACTGACTGGAACTATCAATCAGTTACCAGTTTGATGTTGAATCTTATCCTGCAATGTTTAATTATTATCGGACCAATTCTGGGGACCGGATTCCTGTTAGGCTTGCTTAGCAATTACTTACAGGTAGGTTTCATATTTACTGTTGAACCGCTTAAACCCCAGCTTTCCCGGATAAGTCTCATTAACGGGGCTAAACGAATGTTTGGCATCAAGGCCCTGGTGGAATTAGCCAAATCCCTGTTTAAAGTAGCCCTTATCGGATATTTTCTTTACGCGGCCATCAGGGATAATTTACATATCTTTCCTGTCATGCAGCAACAGGATATTATGCAAATTGCCGCTTTTCTGGGCGGGATAATCCTGAATTTAGCCTGGAAAATTGCAATTCTTTTTCTGGTCCTGGCAATTTTTGATTATTTATACCAGTGGTGGGACCATGAAAAAAATTTGCGTATGTCTCATGAAGATTTGAAACAAGAGTTTAAACAGACGGAGGGTAATCCTGAAATTCGGGCTGAGATCAAGAAAAAGCAACGGGCGGCAGCCATGCGCAGAATGATGCAGGACCTTAAAAAGGCTGATGTAGTTGTGACAAATCCTTCGCATTTTGCCGTAGCCCTGCGCTATGATTTGAAAGAAAAAAAGGCGCCGTATGTCGTGGCAAAAGGACAGGATGAAGTAGCCAGGCGGATACGGGAACTGGCCGAGGAATACGGGATTGTTGTCATGGAAAATAAACCGTTGGCGCGGGCCCTTTATATTCAAGTTGAGATTGGGCAAATAATACCAAATGACCTCTATAAGGCTGTAGCTGAAGTCCTGGCCTTTGTTTACCGGCTTAAAAAGAAAAAATACACCGGCGCTTAATAAAATGCATAATGCATAATTCATAATTCACAATCAAGCAACGAAATCCAACTGGGTTTAACTTCCGGCTTCCGGCAGCTGAAATCGAACTTCCGACTACGGACTTCGGACATCGAATTTCGGACCTCGAACATCTAAATTGAGAGGAGGTAAATTTGTGGCAACAACGCTGCAGCGACGCTTGAAAACCAATATCGATGTGCTTGCGGCTTTTGGAATTGTAGGGATAGTCGTGATGATGGTTATTCCTTTACCCCCGGGACTGCTGGATATCTTGATAACTTTAAACATAACCTGTTCGGTTTTGACCCTGATGTTAGCAGTATTTACGAAAGATCCTCTGGATTTTTCCGTGCTTCCATCATTATTGCTCACTATGACCCTGTTTCGCTTGTCCCTGAATATCTCAACCACCAGGCTGATCTTACTTGACGGCTACGCCGGAGAAGTGATTCAGCAGTTTGGTCAATTTGTGATTAAGGGTAATCCTGTAGTTGGTTTCATCGTATTTGTGATTTTGGTTCTAGTCCAATTCATTGTGATAACCAAAGGGGCCGAGCGCGTTTCGGAAGTAGGGGCTAGGTTTACTTTGGACGCGATGCCCGGCAAGCAAATGGGCATTGACGCCGATTTGAATTCCGGGCTGATCAATGAGCAGCAAGCTCGCGAACGCCGCAAAAAGATCCAAGAGGAAGCTGACTTTTACGGCGCCATGGATGGTTCCAGCAAATTTGTCAAAGGTGACGCGATAGCGGCCATTATTATTCTTTTTATTAATATTATCGGGGGGTTTATTGCGGGCGTAGTGATGAAAGGCTTGCCGTTCCTGACCGCCTTGCACAAGTATACTTTGCTGACAATTGGGGACGGATTGGTTACCCAAATACCTGCCCTTTTGATTTCAACAGCAACGGGTTTAATAGTCACAAGGGCTGCCTCGGATAAAAACTTAGGCCAGGATATTGCAGTGCAGCTTTTTCAGACTCATAAAGCCTTGTTTATCACCGCGGCAGTATTGGCCGTCCTCGCGCTGCTCGGCTTGCCGCCGGTTCCCATGCTGTTGCTCTCTGTGCTGACAGCCGGGCTTGGATTTTTTGTCAAAAGAAACAGCAAGGCTTCTGTTATTGAGGAGACGGCTGCCGCGCGGGAAAATGCCCTGGAAGCAAGTAAAAAGCCGGAAAATGTGCTTGGCTTGCTGCAGGTTGACAATATGGAACTGGAGCTTGGTTATGCTTTGATTGCCCTTGTTGATGCTCAACAGGGAGGAGACCTATTGGACCGGATTGTTTTGATCCGCCGGCAGGTGGCGAGTGAAATGGGTTTTATAGTTCCCAAAATCAGAGTTCGGGATAATATGAATTTATCTCCGAATCAATATGTTATAAAGATGCGCGGGGCGGAGATCGCTTCCGGGGAATTGCTGGCTGATCATTATTTGGCGATGAGCAGCGGTTTGGATGAAGATTTAATCCCCGGAAGTCCTACTAAGGAACCGGCTTTTGGCTTAGATGCCAAATGGATTAATGCGGCTTATCGTGAACAGGCGGAACTTGCCGGATGTACAGTGGTAGATGCCCCGACAGTTTTGGCCACCCATCTTACAGAAGTGATAAAAACACAGGCTTGGGAAATACTCAGCCGTCAGGATGTTAAGATACTGGTAGAAAATGCCAAACAACAGTCCCCGGCCGTTGCCGATGAGGCTTTGGAAGCTTTAAACTTGGGCCAAATCCAAAAGGTATTGAGCAATTTACTGCGGGAACGGGTTTCTATTCGTGATATGGTAACAATTTTGGAGATCCTGGCTGATTACGCTTCAGTGACCAAAGATGCAGACCGGCTGACCGAACATGTGAGACAGGCCTTGGCCCGTCAGATAGTTCAGTCCTTGGTGGGCAAAGATAAGGTTATGCCTGTCCTTACCCTGGATCCCCAGGTTGAACAGTTGATCCTGGACAGTATCAAACCTTCAGATTATGGTACATATTTAGCGCTTGATCCCGGTGTCTTACAGGAACTGCAGCGTAATTTAACTAATGAGGTTGAGAAAATGATGCTTAAAGGCCAAAATCCGGTTGTGCTTTGTGCGCCTCTCGTCCGGATTAATCTGAAAAGGCTGACAGAACGGCAGTTGCCGCAACTGATGGTTTTATCTTATAACGAAATAATCCCTGGAATTCAGGTACAAGCTGTAGGAATGGTGGTGTTAAAACTTGCGAGTTAAGAGATTTATTGGTGAAAATATTGCGGAAACCATGGGCAAGGTAAAAAAAGAGCTTGGTTCGGAAGCGGTTATCTTACAAACCAGACAATACAGGGAAGGCGGTTTCCTGGGTTTTTTCAGTAAACCGAAAGTTGAAATTACTGCTGCTATTGAAGATATTCCTGTTGCGAAGAAAAAGACGGCTGAAAGTGTTCCTGTTGCGAATAAAAAGACGGCTGAAAGTGCTCATGTTTCAGTAAACAGCCTGCCTGAGAAGGATGTTTTATTATTGCAACATGAAATCAGGGGCATGAAGGAAATCTTGAAAAAAATTAACAAACAGATGGATGGTTTGGAAGAGGAAAGGAATTTATGGCCTGGCTCCCTTCAGGCTTGGGCCGATGTATTACGGGAACGCGGTCTAAGTGAGGGTTTGCTGAACAGAATCCTATGTCAGATCCAGCAAACCCTTGCTGAAGAAGAATGGTCTGATGAGCAAAGAGTACGGCTTAAACTGGAGGAAATTATCAGTGGGATATGTATTAATACTTCCGTTATCCAACCGGGTGTCGACAAACCTAAAATTGTTGCCCTGATTGGTCCTACAGGTGTAGGAAAAACAACGACTATTGGTAAACTTGCCGCTGGTTTTAAAATTATTGATAAGAGAAAAGTGGCTTTAATAACTGTCGATACTTATCGCGTAGCGGCCGTTGAGCAGCTTAAAACCTTTGGCGAACTTATAGGGGTTTCAGTAGAAGTTGCCATGACGCCTTCGGGTTTACAAGATGCTCTTAATCGCCATTCTGATAAAGAACTGATCTTTATCGATACAGCGGGGCGCAGTCCCCATCATTGTTTGCATATGTCTGAATTAAAGGCGTTTTTGGATAAAGCAAATCCTGATTTTACAATTTTGGTTATGAGTGCGACAACGCAAATTTCTGATCAATTAAGAGTGTTCAAGAATTTTGAGCCTTTTACAACCCATTTGCTTTTTACAAAATTGGATGAGACAGAATGTTCAGGATCAATTTTAAATATTTTGGATAATACTACTCTGCCTACAGTCTATATAGCAAACGGGCAAAATGTACCGGATGATATCGAGGTGGCTACGCCCCGGCGTATAGCTTCTTACATTTTGGAAAAGGGGAATTCGTATGCATGATCAAGCTGCAGTCCTGCGGGAATTATCAGCGGGTCTACCGGTTCCTAAAACAAAAATGCGCGTTATTTCAGTGAGCAGCGGCAAAGGCGGGGTAGGCAAAACCAATTTTACCGTTAACTTTGCCCTTGCCCTTGTTGAGTTAGGTTACAGGGTTATTATTCTCGACGGCGATTTTGGGATGGCGAATGTGGATATTGCTTTTGGGATTACGCCCCGTTATTCGATGGAACACCTTATAGCAGGTGAGAAAACAATTGAAGAAATTCTTTTGGCCGGACCCAAGGGAATTGGAATTTTACCCGGGGGCTCAGGTGTCCGGGAAATGGCAAATCTCGAGCGCTCTCAACTGCAAAATGTGCTTGCAAATTTTGGCAGATTGGAAAAATACGCCGATATTTTATTAATTGACACAGGCGCCGGGCTTAGTAATACAGTTCTCAATTTTCTGAGGGCTTCTGATGAAATAATCCTGGTTACGACTCCCGAACCGACATCATTGACTGACGCCTACGGACTTGTCAAAGTTTTGGACATCAGCAGTGAGGAGGCCAGGGTAGGTATAGTGGTCAACCGTGTTCATTCAGAAGCTGAAGCCAGGGATACTTATGAACGCCTGGAGACAGCGGTCAAGAAATTTTTATCCGGGTCACTGAATTTATTGGGTTGGGTTTATGATGATCCGCAGGTTGGCAGGGCTGTGATGAGTCAGGAACCGGTAGGCCTTGTTTATCCGGATAGTTCCGCCTATAAGTGTATTCAATGGATTGCCGGAACGATCAGCGGCCTTTATCTTCAGGCTCCTCGCAGGGGAATCAGGGGTTTTTTAAAATCTTTATTGAATAACTTTTAAATTTCCTTGTATTTGAGGGGGTAAAGCTCTTGTCATATAAGAATAAATTATTTCCCGGAGCAGTAATTGAACTTAAAATCCCGGAAGGGGATTACCAGGGAAATTATTATACAAAGGTTGAAGAAATCAGGGAACAAACTTTATATATCGGCGCTCCTTATCACCAGGGGGAGATTGTGCCTCTGCGTGTCGGAACTGTTTTAGAGGTATTATTTAATGATCAAATGTCAGCATATGTTTTTAATTCGACTATTAAGCAAAGAACCGCCTTCCCTACACCGGTCTTTGTTTTGGATATTCCTAATGAAATACGGAAGATACAACGACGCAGCTTTGTAAGGGTTAAAACGTTTTTACCCCTAACATACCAGATGGTGACAAAAGAAGGTTTGAGTCAGCCGCAAAAAGGGAATGCGCTTGATCTGAGTGGCGGTGGTATGTGCTTTGAAACCTTTAATAAGCTGGAAAATAATGAACTTCTTTCGCTTCGACTAACTTTGCCTTCCGGTGAACTGAATATTGGTGCACGGATTCTGCGCGCCAATAAAAGTGAGGAAACGAAGTCTTATAAGATTTCATCTGAATTCCACGAAATTTCCGAACATGACCGGGACTTGATTATTCGTTATGTCTTTGAATTACAAAGGACTATGCGGAAGAAAGGATTGATCTGATAATGGAACTTAACCAAATGCAACTGGATGCTATAAAGGAAATTGGAAATATTGGTTCCGGAAGTGCCGCAACCGCTTTGTCGGAACTATTACAACGCAGAATTGAAATGTCGGTTCCGAATATCTGGCTGATTGAGTTTGAGGGGATAGCTGATATTATCGGGCAGTTGGATTCAGCCCAGGCAGTAGTTTACGTAAAGGTTGAAGGGGAGGTTTCAGGAAAAGCAGTTTTCTTTTTTCCGCTGGAAAGTGCTGAAATAATTGTTGAAAGTTTATTTTATTCCAGTGAACACCCTGATCTTTTTAACTGTGAAATTGCCCAATCAGCCCTTGCAGAAATGGGCAATATCATGGTTAGTTCTTTTCTGATTGCTTTAACGAAATTAACCGGGATTCAGATGCACCCTTCTGTTCCTGTCCTGGCAGTTGATATGGCGGGAGCGATTATGGACGCAATTCTCTTGGAGGAAGGGCTTCTTGAAGATAATGTGCTGTTTATTGATACCCTAATCTCCGGTATTCCCAAAATTGAGGGACAGTTTATGTTTATCCCTGACGGAGGAGCATTAACCAAATTGTTGGGAGCTTTGGGTTTATGAGTATTGTAATTTGTGTAGGTATGGCGGATTATAAGACAGCGAAAAATCCTGATCTTTTAATGACTGCCGGTTTGGGTTCGTGTATTGGCATCTGTTTGTTTGATATAGGGCTGAAAGTTGGCGGTATGGCCCACATAATGCTGCCTTCGGCAGATGGCCGTACCGGGAACCTTGCCAAATATGCAGATACGTGCCTGGATTTGCTTTTCAGGGAGATTATGAATTTGGGAGGAAAGAAGGAGCGTTTACGGGCCAAAATAGCCGGAGGCGCCCAAATGTTTTCTTTCCCCGGCAAGCAGACGGTATTTAACATTGGGGAACGTAATGCCCAGGCAGTAGAAAAAGAATTGAAACGCTTAGGGATCCCAATTCTGGCTGCGGATATTGGGGGGGGCTTTGGGCGAACAATTTATTTTGCTGTTGGTACGGGTGATTTGCGTGTGCGGACAATTAATTATGGAGAAAAGGTGATCTAATGAATTTTCCTAAAGACGAACAATTGCGTCTTTGGTTCAGGAATTTATCATTGTTTACAGCTTTTGTAGTTTGCCTCTTAAGTTGGTTAAATGGAAATGACTTTGTCCGGATAATTTTCAAAACAGGCATAACCTTTCTGGTTATTTATGGCTTAACCGTAGGGTGTCTGGTTTTTTTCAGAAAAACAGCCAATTTGGAATTCAATGAAGAGATTGATCAGGAAAACCATCAAGGGACTTTACTGGACGTATCTTTAGGGGATGAGGTTACTGATCAGAACGGGGATTCTGAAATAACTGACCAGGATTCCAAATTTAATGGGCTTAATACCGGTTTACATGAAAATAAAAGAGAAACAGACGTTGGCCGGCCTGCCGGTCAGGTAGACCCCGCTTTTATCAATGGAACTATCAGTCATCAACAGCAAGCTGATATTATCAGACGAATGGGCTGGAAGGAAGAAGAATAAATAAAGGGACATCAAACTTCGATTAAAGGGGGATGTATTAGTTTGAACCAAAATACATATGAAGCCGTATCCAGGGTTTCCTGGACCAGTGAACAAATTGAACAATACCTTCCTCTGGTAAAACGTTTAGCAGGCCGCCTGGCAATGTCTTTGCCTTCACATGTTGATGAGGATGATCTTATTGGTTATGGAGTTTTTGGCTTGCTTGATGCGATAGAACGTTTTGATGCCTCAAAAGGAGCTAAATTGGAGACTTATGCCTCTTTAAGAATAAGAGGAGCGATGATTGACGGTTTAAGGGCTATGGACTGGGTACCGCATTCAGCCAGACATAAAATTAAAGAAGTTCAGGATGCTTTTTTGATTCTTGAAAATCAATTAGGGCGTGCAGCTTTACCTAAGGAAGTTGCCCTGTTTCTGAAAATCGAGCGCAAAGAACTGGAGTCAATTTTAATTCAGGGGCAAATGCTGATGCTTACTTCGTTTGATGAGCTGGCAACCGGGAATAACGGTGATCATTGTGGTACCCCCTTGGATTTTTTGATGGACCCGGATGCTCAGGAAGCTTTTCGCGGTATAGAGAGGGAGGAACAATACCGCATTCTGAATGAAGCTTTGGCTAAATTGCCGGAGAAAGAAAAATTAGTGCTTGCCTTCTATTATCAGGAGGAATTGACCTTGAAAGAGATAGCGGCAATTCTGAAATTATCTGAATCCCGGATATCACAACTGCATTCCCAGGCTGTTTTACGTTTGCGTGGTCGTCTTAGCAGGCAGAAGAAGGACGTTTTTTTATAAACTAAATCTTTCTAAAGTCTTAGGAAGATTATTCCGATATATTATTAGAGTTTAATACCAGGAAGGGAAAGAGGTGATACAATGCCGAGTATAAATGTTCTTTCGCTTACAGGTCAAAAAAAGACTGCCGAATCAGGGGACAGTGCAGCGGGTAAAGATTCCAATACCATGGATGGGACGAAAAGTGCGGCTGCCGAATTTGCTGCAATTCTGGGTGGATTGATGTTTCCCTTATTCGGGTCGAAAGAACAAATTTCTGAAGAAACAAAAGCTGGGAAGATAGAGCAGCAGGCTTCTCCATATACCGTAACGCCGGCGGCGGTTTCCGGCACTTTAGGTTTAGAACTGCCGAAGGTTCTAACAGATGTTATGGAGCTGAGTCAGAATGAAGTTCTTCAGAGTAAGTTTCCGGCAGGCACGGACGCCAATTCCGGATTAACCAGGAACCAGGTGAATGACAGTGTAATTGCTGACTTGACAACTATCCTCAAGGATGTTTCCTCTTTAACGGAATTGGCTCAATATAAAGAAACAATAGCTAAGTTATGGCAGGAACTATCGGGAAAAATTGAAACTTTTCCTTCCCGGACTGATCAGATTAAAACAATCTTAGCGGGTGATTTACAACAGATTCAGCAGGTTTTAAGCGGTTTAAACGGGAGTATTTCCCAAGCTGTTAACCCCCCCCGGGACTTAACAGCAATTCCAACCGGGTTGCTGACGGACAATTCTAAAACCGCTATGGCGACGCCGGATCTTGAGGGGCCTCTTGCCGGTCTGAAAGATACGTTACCGGTTCAGAGCTTACCTGACCGGAAGACGGATCTTAAATTTGAGGAAAAGGCTCAGGGAACTGCTTTCGACTTGAAGGGTCAGAAAATCGCTGAGCTTGTGACTGAAGCAAAAGATGCAGCGGCTGTGAAGCGTGAACAAAATACAGGTGTTCTTTGGCAGAATGGTCAGAGTGGGAATATTGAGGGCACAACGCCGGCCGGGGTGAAATTTGCTGCAGTTCCAATCTGGGAACAAATTTCCTCTTTTTTACGCAGCCAATTTCAGAGAAGTCCGGAGGCAAATAAAGATATTAAAGAATTTGCGATTCAACTCCATCCGGCTGAACTAGGCAAAATTCAAGTTTTTCTGCGCTGGGAAGATGGGCAGGTTCATCTTCAACTAAGGGCAGCGGAGCAGGCTACCGGAAATATCCTGCAAAATCATTTGTCGGATTTACGACAGTCCCTCCAAGACAGCGGGGTTACCTGCGGCTTGTTACAGATGGGCCTGGGTGGGGAAGACCGGCAAACTCCTCAACAGGACCGGGAGGGTCAGACTTTTAACAGGGCTTGGCCGGCTGAGGAAGAAAAAGCCGGGTTTGGAGAGATTCCCTATTCTTTGTTGTTTGAACAGGGTGAACAGCATCGAATCAACTTTACTGCTTAGGACTTTATTTTTGGGAGGTAAGCATGAGTACCAATGTTGTAGGGACAAGTTATGCATCCACTACAGAAAATACTAATCAAGCTGTAAGCAATGCCGTAAATCAGACTTTGGGCAAAGACGATTTTCTTAAGTTGTTAATCGCAGAACTGAAAAATCAAGATCCTCTGAATGCCGTGGATGATAAAGATTTCATTGCCCAGATGGCCCAGTTCAGTTCTTTGGAGCAAATGAATAATATGACTGAATCAGTGAATAATCTGGCAACCACAATGTACTCGTTATATTCACAGTCGCTGCTCACTCAGGGCGCGGCTTTGATCGGCAAACAGGTAGTGGGAGAAGATGACGAGGGTAACTCAACTCAAGGGATTGTTGACAGTGTAAAATGGAGTAATATAGGCCTGCAATTGCAAATAGGTGATAAGTTGTTGGATTTAGCTGATGTAACAGGCATATCAACGCCGGAGGCTGCGACGGATAATACGCCGGCTACGACAACACCTTAAATGTTCAGAGTTAATGGGTAACATAGAAACGGGGTTCCTAAAAGGTAGGCGAATTTTTATGAAATTAAGGAGGACACGCTTATGATGCGTTCGTTATATTCCGCGATTTCCGGCCTGAGAAATCATCAGATCAAGATGGATGTGATTGGGAACAATATCGCTAATGTCAATACAACAGGTTTTAAGAGGAGCAACGTAAGTTTCGCAACGGCATTGAGCCAAACCATGAAAGGCGCTTCCGCTCCTACCCCATCCCAGGGCGGAACAAACCCGATGCAAGTGGGTCTGGGAGTTATGCTGGGTTCTATTAACCAGATCATGACTCCGGGAAGCACCCAAACTACAGGAAAAGCTACGGATGTGCTGCTGCAAGGTTCGGGGTTTTTTGTTTTGAATAATAACGGACAGCAGGTATATACCCGCTCAGGCGGATTTGGGCAGGACAGCAACGGTGCTCTGATAGACCCTGGCACAGGCGCAAAGGTTCAGGGCTACAGTTGGGGTGCGGATACTACGGCACCTGCTGTCTGGAGTGCCTTGGGAGAGATCAGGTTCAAGCCGGGGGATGTATTGTTAACGGATACTTTTTTCCCAATAGCCGAGGAGGATGCAATTGATGTAGCGGATCTTGATACTACGGCAGACCCTACAGTATTTGATACCGATGTGCAAGGCGCGGAAAATTTGACGATTGACGGCATGACAAGAGTCGCCACTGGTACTACCCCGGCAACAGGCCAATATGCCTATGATCCGGCAACCGGATATGTAACATTTGCTGCGGGTTTTGATCCTACTACATCTACAGCGCAAATTCATTATATAAATCCTGCGGGTGAGGGAAATAATACTACCACAATCGATGTTTCTGATAATACAGCTATCGTCGATTATCCGCCCAAACCGGGAGCAATTGTCTATAATGATCTGGGAGGTACGCCTACGGCATATACCTTGACAGATTCTGACACACCGGGAGATCTTGAATATGCTGTAGAATTACTTGCGAATGGGCAATATAAGATCACTTTTGGCACTGATGGAGATACTCCTCCTAATGCAACTATTGCTACAACTCCCATAAGTTATGATTTTATTAACGAACCCCATGTCCTGACAGACTATAGCATCGATCAAAGCGGAGTGATTACCGGAGTGTACAGCAACGGAGAAGACTCAGTGACTCATAAAATAGCGCAAATAGCCGTAGCTTCATTCGCCAATGATGCGGGTCTCCAGAATGTGGGCGGAAGCTTCTATCTGAATACCAACAACTCCGGAGTCGCCAGAATTGGCGCTGCAGGTGAGGATGGCCGGGCAAGTATTGTTTCGGGTGCTCTGGAAATGTCTAATGTCGACCTTTCTCAGGAAATGACTGATATGATTACGACTCAGCGCGGATTCCAGGCCAATTCCCGGGTAATCACAGTCTCGGATACACTCTTGCAAGAACTGATAGACTTAAAACGGCAATAAGGAACCTGAGTTAAGCTAACGGGGAAAAGTAAGAATTCCCCAAGCTTAAAAGGCCAAACCAATAATATTTAATTGTATTGCTTTGGAGGAAAAAATAGTATGCGTTTAATCGGTACAGGCGCCTCGGGTATTCGCGCTCAACAGCTTGCCCTGGATACGGTAGCCAATAATCTTGCTAATGTTAATACTATGGGTTTTAAATCCGGCCGTCCGAATTTTGCGGAGACTTTAGCTGTTATAGTACGTTCAGAAAATGCTGTCTTACCAATCGGGGCTATGGTCCCCGAAGCACTCAGTGTTGGGTCGGGAGTAGCGGTTAACGGAGTGGGAACTGACTTTAACCAGGGGAATATGATCACAACTGATAATGTTTGGGATTTAAGCATTCAGGGGGAAGGATTCTTCCAGGTAGCCTTGCCCAGCGGAGAGACAGCCTATACCAGGGCTGGGTCTTTCAAACTAAATGCCAATGGTCAATTGGTTGACGGGCAAGGCAATTTTTTGGCAGTAAGAATTCCCCAGGAAACTACGGATATTGCCGTGGGTGCGAACGGGGAAATTACGGGGACGATTTCAGGCAGCCAAAGGATTTTTGGTTATATCGGCTCTGTTGGTCCTGACGGGCAAACCCCATATGCACCGCCTGGGCCCTACACTGTTGATATTTCCGGCCGCTTGGTTGATGGAAATGGAACTTTATCCCCGGCAATGCTTGTTGTTCCTCAGGAAGCAACAGGGATTTCGGTAGGTAAAGACGGTGTACTAACAGGTTTGATAGAGGAAAAACCGCAGGTTTTCGGGCAAGTTACTCTGGCGGGTTTCAGCAATCCGGAAGGATTAACGAAAATCGGGGACAATCTCTTTGCAGCTTCTGTTAATTCAGGAAATGTGCAGGTCAGTTTGCCTGGTCAAAATTCAGGAATAGTATATTCGAATTTCCTGGAACAATCGAATGTGGATATGGCTTCGGCCATGACCGACTTAATTCAGGCGCAACGGGCTTACCAGTTGAATTCCCGTATGGTACAGGATGGAAATGAAATGTGGGGATTAGCCAATGCTATTAGGAGGTAGGTTTTATGTCCGGATGGTTGGATGGACCGGTGTTGTCGGTTTTGGAAAAGGGGCTTGATGCCTCAAGTCTCAGGCAAAAGGTTTTGGCTGATAATGTCGCTAATGTAGATACTCCGGAGTTTAAACGCTCAGATGTTAATTTTCAAGCTGTTCTGGATACTGCCTTAGGGGGGGAAGCTGGAACCTTGCCTCTCAGAATGACTTTACCCCAGCATTTGCCGGGGCTGAGCGGGGAGGCCCCGGCGGTAGTCAGGGATAACTCGACAACCCTGCGCAATGATGGCAATAACGTTGATATTGATCGTGAGATGGCAAATGTTGCGGAAAACGGTCTTTACTACAATTTTGTAACCCAGGCCTTATCTTCTCAATTAGGTCATTTACGAATGGTTATCCAGGAAAAACCATAACAATCAGGAGTCAGGATATTACTAAGGGTTTTGTAAACACAGTAAATTAGTAAATTGCTTTTTTGAATATACTCAAGATTCATATGAATAATACTGCACTTGAAGCATATTTTCGGAGGATTCTGTTTTTTGACTACTGAATTCTGAATACTTGTAGTATGAGGGGGAGTAGATAGTGATTAGAGGTTTGTATACCTCGGGTTCGGGGATGTTGGCTGCCCAGTCCCAGAGTGATATTATCGGCGATAATATTGCTAATATTAAAACTCCCGGGTATAAAGCAGAGCAAGGGAGTGCCTTCGTTTTTCCGACTGAATTGATTAACCGGATCAGTTCAGATGAGAATGGGGTTCCCCAGTCTGTTCCGATAGGTTTGTTAAGTACCGGTGTAGTTGTGGACCGTGTCTCTAAAATCAATATTCCCGGTACAGTGCAAACTACTGACAAAGCAACTGATCTTGCTTTGGAAACTCCCGGTTTTTTTGTTGTCCAAACCGCTGAGGGTTTACGTTATACCCGTAATGGACAGTTTCAGCTTAATAGCGCGGGAGTGCTGCAAACTGTGGATGGTTATGCAGTTTTAGGTGAAAATGGACCAATTATGGTTAATGACCCTCTCAGCCCGCAGTTAACAATTGCTGCGGACGGGACAGTTACGGACGGGGAAAATGTAATTGACCGTTTACGTGTTATGGATATAGCGGAAACGGACTTGAGCCGTGAAGGCCAGTCATTATATTCGGCAAATCAAGCCTTTCCCGCTCCTGCGGTTCAGGTTCGCCAAGGTGCTTTGGAAGCTTCAAATGTGGACACCGCTACCCAAATGGTTCAGATGATTACCGTTATGCGGGCCTACGAAGCTAATCAAAAGGTTATTCAAACTCAGGATGCAACCCTGGAAAAAGCAGTAAACGAAGTGGGGAAGATATAAAAGATTAAGTAAGGGGAGTGAGGTTTTTGGCTGAACAGGCGGTGATTTTTACTTTAGGAGAAGAAGAGTATGGAATGCCGATAGAGGTGGTCCGGGAAATAACCCACTTCAGAGAAGTCCGCTCTATTCCTCAGGCGCCTCCATATTTCCATGGCTTAATTAATATCCGGGGCCAGGCGGTACCCTTAATTAACTTACATATACGACTTGATATTGGAAATAACAGCGGTTTTGGGACAAATGAGGCAGAAAATAATTCCTTCGCTTTAATAACCGAGGTGAACAAGAAGTCAGTTGGTTTTGAGGTGGATAAAGTTCTGGAAGTACTGACTTTAGATAATGTAATTCCACCTCCGCCCTTAATCAAGGCTCCTTATATCAGGGGCCTCGTAAACTTGCCGGACAGGATAATTATTCTAATAATTCCCGAATTTATTCTCGAAGAAGGGGATTTAGGGATATTAAATGATTTGGTGTAAAAAAAGTCGGGAGGGGCAATGGTGAATATTACTGAAATGCTGTTGTTGTTCCAGCTGCAACAGGCTAACTCCGCTTGGCAGATCGGAAATTTAAATAAAGAGAATAGGGATGACACCATTGAGAACCAGCTTTTTGCTGAAATCCTGCTGGCTGCCATGCTGGCTAACGATGATCAGGGCTCTGCTTTGCCTCTTGATTCTGCGGCAGATGATCAGGCGGGGATGAATACAGCCGGCAATAACTTGTTAAAACCCGGCGGGGATCAGACTCTCGAGGGAATCATTAGGGCAATGGGCCAAAAATACGGGATCGATCCTAATCTTATCAAAGAAGTAGTCAGGGCCGAATCCGGATTCAATTCACAGGCGGTTTCTCCGGCCGGTGCAGAGGGTCTGATGCAATTAATGCCGGCTACAGCATCTTATTATGGGGTTCAGAATCCTTTTGACAGTATTCAAAATCTGGATGGGGGGACCCATTTCCTGAAGGATTTATTAAGCCGCTACCAGGGAAATATTTCTTTGGCCCTGGCTGCCTATAATGCCGGCCCGGGAGCTGTAGATAAGCATGGCGGAATACCCCCCTATGCGGAAACTCAAGCTTATGTAAAAAAGATAATGGCAAATTTAAAAGGAATAGACCATAAAGTATAAGAATTTACCTGAAATACACTTAGCAATAACTGAGTGTATTTTTAAATTTTATTTTTTTAATATTTAATTTAAATAAACTTTCTTTTTTCGGAAAAAAGAGTTAACATATTGATAAACTTAAAAGGCAAAGAGGCTGACAGGATTGACTCAATGAGGAGTGATGGCAATGGTTTCGGAAGTATTTTTTACAAATCTAAGAACCAAACAGGGTCAGAGTCTCATAACTAAACTTGAACAACTTATTTTGCAGGCAGGCATATTAAATAGTATAAAAGTAAAGGACCTGGTAGCGATTAAACTGCATTTTGGGGAACGGGGAAATTTAGCTTATGTTCAGCCCCAATACGTAAGACGGGTCGTCGAACAAGTCAAAAAGAAAGGAGGACGCCCTTTTCTTACAGATGCGAATACTCTTTATGTTGGTTCACGCTCCAATGCTGTTGATCATTTGGAGACTGCGATTGAGAATGGCTTTGATTATTCTGTAGTAGGCGCCCCGCTCATGATTGCTGACGGCTTAAATGGGAAAGACTATGTATCAGTCCCTGTTAATTTAAAACATTTTCAAGAAGTTAAGATTGGTAGTGCTGCTGTTCACGCTGATGTTTTATTGGCTATAACCCATTTTAAAGGGCATGAAGCAACCGGCTTCGGCGGGACTTTGAAGAACCTGGGAATGGGTTTGGGGAGTCGTTCCGGTAAACAACAACAACATTCCGATCTTTTGCCGGCAGTTAAACCGGAAAAGTGTATAGGATGTGGCAAATGTACAAAATGGTGCCCGGCAGATGCAATAAGTATTATTGAAGGCAAAGCGAAGATTCAGGAAAACCTTTGCCTGGGCTGTGGCGAGTGTACTGTGACTTGTTCGCAGAAGGCTATTGCTATTAACTGGAAAACAGAGCAGGATGTTATTCAGGAAAAAATAGTTGAATATACGGCAGGTGTCCTGAAAGGTAAGGAGGATAGAGCCGGCTTTATTACTTTTCTGACCAAGGTATCTCCCCTTTGCGATTGTTATGGCTGGAATGATGCTCCCATAGTTGGGGATATCGGTATCCTGGCCTCCAAAGATCCGGTTGCCATTGATCAGGCGGCTGTAGATCTGGTTAATCAAGCCAGGGGAAATCCTGATTCCGAATTAGGGACCTGTTGCGACAAATATGATAAGTTTCGTGTACTCTTTCCCGAAATTAATTGGAATGTTCAATTAGAGTATGGTAAAAAAATTGGTTTAGGGAGCAGAATTTATAAGTTGACAGAAGTTAATTAAAGATAAATTTTCAGTTAAATTATTATGCAGGACGTGTATTTTCGAAGATTCAGTAGCGTATTATGCTATAATAAGAATATGATAAATTAGATCATAACGGAGAAAGGACAGGTGGGGATTATGCGTGTACAAAAAGTTAATGATTATACGATCCGCATCTTCATCTCCTTCACAGAATTGGCGGACAGAGATATTTCCATGGCTGATTTATTCCAACGTTCATCAAAAACAGAACAACTTTTTTGGGAATTAATCGCCCAAGCCCGTGAAGAGGTCGAGTTTAATTTGGATCAGCCTTTTTGGATCCAGGCAACGGTGGCGTCAAATGATGAATTTGTCATAACCGTAATGAAACAAGACGACATCGGAGAACTGCCAATTCCGGGCAAAGAAAAGATCAAGAAGAAGACTCCGAAAAGCCGAATACAGGAAAGGGTATATGTTTTTAAAGACTTTGAGGATTTATTATCAGGATTAAAAAATTTACCGGATTTCAGACAACTAAGTTCCAGCCTTTTCGAATTTGAAGGTGAGTATTATTTGGCGTTAAAGAGAATGGGGTCAGGTAAAAAGAGGCAATTGGCTGAAGCAGTTTTAGACGAGTATGGTGAAATCAGCACTTTAACAAAGGAATTTCTGGTTGAACACGGGAAAGTGATTATTGAAGAACAAGCTGTCAAAATGTTAAACACTTCTTTCAATAAACAGTCTTT